>JBOGOU010000611.1:0-2228 GCA_050748205.1 Pyrinomonadaceae bacterium
CTTCCGCACGCTTACATGGGTGACCTTTTGCGATTCAACCGAGACGAGGTTGATTTGTGGGCAAGGGAAGAAGGCGAGAGGCGAAGAATCCAAAATGAAAAGCGGCGCCTAAAACTCGCGTGACACAGAAGCGCTCGACAATTAGAATCGAGCCACTTTGACGACTGCTAGCGCTTAAGAAGAAAGAAGGAGAAAACTAATGGTCTATAAGCGCTGGAAAGGAAAGAAGATCAAACCGGGCGATCCAAACTACGACAAGGCGCGGTGGTGGATTGAGTATCGGCTGAAAGGCCGTCGTATCCATCAGGCTGTCCCAGAGGCCCGCACGAAGGCCCAGGCCGGGCGTGCGGAGACTAGTGAAAGAGAAGCGATCTACAACCGTCGTTACAACAAGGGCACGGACATCGGATTCACGACTTACTATAAGGAGTCCTATTTGCCGTGGCTCAAGCAGAAAAAGCGTACCAGGGTCGTTGACGCGGAGAGCCGTGTTAAGAAGCTAAAGGAGTTCTTTAGTGACCGGCCACTACGTGAAATTACCAGACGGGATGTCGAGCGTTTCCAGGCATCTCTGCGCGGCAAGAAGACCAAACGACTAACCTCGCGCAAGGGCGCGACGGTTAATCGCTACATCTATCTGTTGTCGGCAATCTTTTCGAGAGCTGCCGTTGACGAGATAGTTGACTTTAACCCATGCAGCAAGTTTGAAAAGGAGCCGGAGGCACGACGGGAGCGATATCTGATGCCCGCCGAGCGGACCAAGCTGATGGACGTGCTGGTGGATGACCTTGAGTACTTGCGTTCACCGATCGAGGTGTCGCTCGGGACGGGAGTCAGAAAGATTACTGAGTTGCTGGAATTGAGAATAGAGAACGTTAATTTCAGCGGCTTGTCGGTCTTTCGACCCGCGAACGGGCGAGACGTAGAAGTAAAGCCTAACTGGTTGCTTCTGGCGGACACCAAAGGCAAAGCGCCGCGGCATCGGGTGATGCCGATGAACGTTCCAGTACGAGCTGCGTTACACAAAGTCATCAGGGATAGAACCACCGGACGGGTATTTGATTTTGGTCACACTCGAGTGAGCGCTAGCACGCTCCGGCGTGGTTTCAGCAAAGCCTGTGAGCTCGCAGAGATTCCATGTGGCCAAACCGTTGAAGCCGGTATGACCTGGCACGATCTGCGGCGCACATTTGCAACGGAGTTGCGAGGGAGACAAGTACATGAGTACGACATCTCCGACCTGTTGGGCCACACGATCCAAAGCGTTACCGGCACGTATGCTCGAAGTACGCCGGAAGCGTTGGAAGATGCTGTGAACAAGTTGGCTGAACCAAGAGGTTCAGTTATCAGGTTCAAGCGGAAGGCCGGTTGAAAGTGTCACCATCTTAGCCCCATCTCGATTTACGGGGCTTAGGTGAGGTTGAGGGCTAAGTTGATGGAAGTCGTTGTAACAGTGAGACTAGGAATGGTGCCGAGGGCGGGAGTCGAACCCGCACGACCTTTCGGTCAACGGATTTTAAGTCCGTTCGAAGGCATCTTACCTGATCTGACGAAATGAGATGAACCAATATTTACCGGACTTGCAGCCGTCAAAGTCACGCTTCGTCCGGTTAGGTCTCGCGACAAGATGTCGTCATCTTAGCGTCATCGTTGTGCAAAGGCATATACAGTGGCAATCCCACTTTCTTGTCAAGTTCTGGTAATCTAATGCCGATCTCGATCCTTTCAGCTAGAGCAAGGTCTGAACCCCAACAATGGCAGATTCCCAGGACTCTCTACCATTCGGCCCCGTGGTCAATCGCGACCTCTTCTCGAATCATTGGTTGAAGACACGGCTGCCAATGGAACCAGATTGGAGTGAGTATAAAGAAGCCGCCGGACTCACTCTGGCAAGACTTGGGGAATTATGGAGGGTGCAACGCGAGCGAGTAACTCAATATGGAGATGAACAAGGCCTCGAAGAGGCATTCATTCAGCCTGTTCTAAGATCTCTCGGATGGATAATCAAGTATCAGCCGCATCTCAAAGGTCGTGATCCTGACTACGCACTGTTTCTCGATGAAGCTTCGTTGGAAGCGGCGCTACAGGAATCTCGCACAGCACCTGAGTTTTGGAACTTTGCGACGGTTGTTGCCGATGCAAAGGCTTGGCACATACGCTTGGACCGTCCCACCAAGAACCAATCCAAGCGCGAATATCCACCCGAGCAAATGGAGTGGTATCTGAAT
>JBOGOU010000612.1:0-2841 GCA_050748205.1 Pyrinomonadaceae bacterium
TAGTGTCATTTCGTGTGTTTTCGTGGATCGTGTTTCCTTTTTGATTGTTGGGACTGAATTTGAAATACCGCAGTAAGAAAGAGGAGAAATAACCATGAAGCAGAAATTATTTATGGCGGCCGGTGTCACTGCCAGCATCATGCTCGCAACACTTTCCGTAACTGCCCAGCAGTCTCAGGCTTCGCAGCGTTCTTACCAGCAGGCGAGGCGCGTCTTGGACGACGCCATTGAGGCTCACGGTGGACTGGAAGCTTTACGCGCCATCCAGGACTTCACAGTCAAAGAGAAAGGAAAGGTTTACGCCAGGTATCAGAGTCCAAGCGCGGAACCGCCCTTTTCAGCCGGGCCTTCCGAAGAGACAACAGTCATCGATAACCAACGCGGCCTCCTGTCTTACGAAATAAAGACTTCAAATGCCGGTTTTAACACGTGGAATAGAACCCTCATTAAAGGCGCGGAAGGCGTGACACTGGACATGTGGTCAAAGACATCTACGCCGATCGTGAATCCATCTCTCGCGAACTTCCGAGGACAGGTCCGCCGTCTTCCCCAGTTCGTCTTACTTGAGGCGCTGGACCGCGCGCCGTCTTTACGCTGGGTCGGGGAGGACGACTTCGGAGGCAAGAAGCAGCGAGTGATCAGCGTCGTGCGGCCCGATGGGCAACAGTTGGCCCTTACTTTTGATGCGCAGACGAACTTGCTGACCAGGTATGACTACCTCTACGCCGATCCGATGGCTGGCGACTCGGTGATACAACAGGTCTATCCGGCCTATCGAGCTCTCGGCAAGTTGAAAGTTCCAACGGGGCGCGTCCTCTATAACTCCGGTGGAGTTGTCCAGGAAACCGAGTATACCGATGTGCAGATCAACATTCGGCCTGCCGAAACTTTCTTTGAAGCACCCGCAGGGTTCGAGAAACTTCCGGCCCCACCTGCCACACCTCCACCTCCCGCAGTGAGTAAGATTGCTGACGACGTGTACTTGCTGCAAGGGCTGAATGGTGGTACGCACAACGTCCTATTCGTGGCTTTTAACGACTATGTGATGGTCGTGGAAGCCCCCGAACAACTTCTCTACGCGAACAATTCTGGGCAAGCGCTCACCAAGATCAAGGAAACCGTGCCGGGGAAGCCGATCAAGTACTTAGTCTTGACTCATCACCATTCTGATCACGCAGGCGGGTTTAGAGAGTATGTTGCGGAAGGAACAACCATAGTCACCACTGCCAGCAATAAGAATTTCCTCGAACGAGTCGCCGCCATACCGTCTTCACTACTTTCATCGGCGCAAAAGTCACGCACTCCCACCTTTGAAACGATCGACAAGAAACGCGTTTTTAGCGATGACAAACATGTAGTTGAGTTGTACGACATCGGCCCGAATCCTCACGCAAACGAAATGCTCGTGGCTTACTTACCCAAGGAGAAGATCCTCTTCCAGGCTGACCTGCTAAATCCGGCAGCCAACGGAACGATTGCAATCGCTCAGGACGTTACTGTTAGCTTTGCCGAGAAGCTTCAACAGTTGGGCCTGGAAGTAGAGAAGATCTACGGCGTACACGGTCGGGTCGCTACACCGGAAGAGTTGCGAACGTCAATCGAGAGACGTCGTGCGTCAGATCTGAAGTAGCACGACGAAGAGAGTTCAGCTCGTTGCGCCACTCAATACGGAACCGCTCCCGGTTCCGTAACGTTCGAACTCATAATCTGAGCAAGACAGGTCGGGTGTCCAGTCCGGTCGCGCGCGAAATTGCCAAGGCATAGAGCGAAACCTGATTCTTGTATTCCTCAAGCCTGCCTTTGACCTCAAAGTCAGTCTTGTAGTCAATCACCGTCCAGGGACTGTTTGACCTTTGCTCCTGAAACGCCAGGTCAATCGCGCCTTCAACTAATATTCCGTCGTCGAGTTTGAGGCCGACAGGAACTTCGCGCCGACACTGCCCGATGTTCGCCGCGGCAGCCGCGCGCTGCATTAGAGGGTGACGAAGGGCACGATGCACGGTCTCCACCGCAGCGGCAACATCATCCTCCGTCGCGCCTAAGATGCGCCCCTGGGCCCGCGCGACGTCTGCTATCGCTTCATGGTCCGAATTGAGCGGCACGACGGAGAGAACGGCATGAACCAGGACACCAAAGCGTTTTCCGTGCGGTCTGGAGAAATCAATCTCTATCGATTCAACCGCGACCTCAGCTACTGCCGTGGTTTTGGAATCGACTTCTTCGGCGTCAAGGCCACTCTCTTTACGGACGCGCGGCTTTCCGACTTGCGAAGTCGCGGTCACTACGGTCCACTGCGGTTTGCCCGCGCCTTGTCGAATGCTTGCGCGCTGCTTTTGCCATTCTCCATGAACCCGAATTCCCTCCTCAGATCGAACCTTGTTGTCATCTTCTTTGAGAAACTCCGTCAATCTCGACCGAGTGTTCTCCTGGCTAGTGGGCCGGAGTACAGCGGGATCCCACCAGACCACGTGATGCTCGCCCGCTTTGGGCCGGTGCGTGCCCGGACTAACGGAACCCCGTTGACGAACGGCATTCTTCAAACGTCCAACAACATTGTCGTCCCCAAACTGAGGACAGCCCCTCGGCTGCTTTGCTTGCGCATTAAAGCTGGCGTCCTCTGATGGATAGAGCACCGGGTTAAGTGTCGCTAACCATCCTTCGTATGGATGGTCTCCTACTCCACAAACCACCAAGAGGTCTCGCGCCCGAGTGGCAGCCACATAAAGTACTCTTGCCGCCTCTTCTTTTTCGATCCTCGCCTCTTCGTCTGCATTTTCCTGAACTTCGATCGGAGTGCAGCCTGCAAGCCTCATAGCACTCAATCCGGATGCTTGGTCGACC
>JBOGOU010000613.1:0-3476 GCA_050748205.1 Pyrinomonadaceae bacterium
TGAAAAACAAACACGATCCACGGAACCACACGAAAGCGCACGAAATGGATGCCTTAATTCGAGTTACTTCGTGAGATTTCGTGGATCGCTTTACTGCTTTTATTGCTACTCACCACTTTTTCAGCAATCTGCTTGTTCTCTCATGCTAAACTCTCAGTAAGTTGACGAAAGAAGGTTGCGAGTTTCTATTCTAAAAATGCCATCGGATTCACTTTACTCCCTCCCTCTCGAACAACAAGTAGGGCAATTCTTCTATATCGGCCTTCCCGGCACTGAGCTTGACGACGAGACGCGCGAGCTGATCAATGAAGTCAAGCCCGGCGGGATCATAGTCTTTGGCCGTAACGTCGCCAGTCCGAAGCAGTTGAGAGATTTGATTGATGGCGTGCGCGAGCTTCTGCCAGTCGAACCCCTGGTGGGTATCGATCAGGAGGGCGGACTCGTTGATCGATTGCGAAAGGTCTTCACTCCCATGCCCTCCGCCAGGACGATCCGCCAGCACGGTGACCTTGCCGCCGCGCGGGCGCTCGGCCGGATCACCGGCGAAGTGCTTCGCATGCTGGGCTTCAACATGAATTTCGCGCCCGTCATGTCTATCATGACAGACGAACGCGACCTGCTTTCCAATGGGCTCTACTCCAGATCGTTCGGCCGCTCTCCGGGCGAAGTCCTCGGCTATACAACCGTCTACCTGCGTGGCTTGCAGGAAACCGGGATCGTCGGTTGTCTAAAACACTTTCCCGGCATCGGCGCCGGCGAAGTCGACTCCCACGAGCAAATGCCGCTGGTGCATCTCTCGCATGACGATCTGATTGCTCAAGATCTCGCGCCTTACATCGAGCTGTTTCAACGCAAAGATGACCGCGTACGTTGCGTAATGGTGAGCCACGGAGGTTTTCCCAACATTGACATCCGTAAAGAAGTTACCGGCGGATTGCTCGAGCCGGCCTCTCTGAGCCATAACATCGTCACCAGGCTTCTTCGGGAAGAACTCGGTTACCAGCATCTCGTGGTCACTGATGATTTGGAAATGGGAGCCATATCCCGCCACTGCGACATCGACGCTGCATCGATCCGCGCTTTCCTCGCCGGCGAGGACATGTTGCTGATTTGTGCCCATCCCGAGGTAATCCGGAAGGGTTATCATGCCCTCTTGCAGGCAGCCAAGGCAGGACGGCTACCAAAAGACCGCATTCGCGGATCACTAAGACGCATTGCGGCCCTCAAAGTCATTGTCAGACCTCCGTTGCCGCTGGATTTGGAAAAAGTTCAGAACCTGTCGGACGAGATTGCCCAGCTCAATCATAAACTGCACTACACCTACGGAGGTACGGTCCGATGACGATCAGGAGAACCAGCGCCTTCCTTGTTTCTCTGCTGCTGATTGCCTCGTTATTGTCTGCGGGCTGCAAGCGCAAAAGCGGCGCTTTTGTAGTTGCATTGAGCGACAACATCCGGACCATCGATCCGATCGGATCGCCTTCGGTCGACGCGGCAAGCGAACGGGTGCGCACATTGATGTTCAACTCACTCGTGAAGAAAAATGAGAAGTTTGACTATGTCGGGGAGCTGGCTTCCAACGTTCAACGGTCGGATGACGGATTGACCTTCACCTTCACGCTGAGCGAAGGCGTGAAATTCCACGACGGACGCCCTTTCACTTCTGCTGATGCCAAATACACGCTTGATACTGTCCTTTCGAATAGCTTCGCGAAGTCTGCCAGTTTCTTTGAAGGCTCAGGAGCTGACAAGAGAAGCTATGTGAAAAGCGTCGAGGCGCCTGACGCAAAAACGCTTGTGATCACTCTGACGAAGCCATGGGTTGGACTGCTAGCCAATCTCGTTCCCGTATCCATGATTCCCAAAGACAGCTACGCCGGCCAGAAAGATCATCCGCTGGGCTCAGGACCGTTCAAGTTTGTTAAGTATGACAGCTCGCAGCAAGTGCTGGATCTTGAAGCCAACTCCGACTACTGGCAGGGCCCGCCGAAGATTCAATCGCTGCGAGTGCGCGTGATTTCAGAGGCTAACGCGCTTCAGGCTGAGCTCCGTTCGGGCGGTGTCGACCTATCCCCTCTTCCTACAAATCTATCGCCCGACGCAATCAAGGCTCTGGGACAGGACCCAAACCTCCAGGTCCTTCAGTTTCCTGGCTCTAACCTAAATTTGCTGACATTCAACACCGCACAGCCTCCCTTGAATGATGTTCGCGTCAGACAGGCGATCGCCTACGCCATTGATCGCGAAAGCCTGATTCGGGATCTGCTTTTGGGCCAGGGAAAGATCGCCCATTCGATCCTGCCGGAGGAATCCTGGGCTTATACACCCGGGCATAAGTACTCCTACGATCCGTCAATGGCGAAGAAACTTCTGGATGAAGCCGGCTTCAAAGACCCAGACGGCGATGGGCCACAAATGCGCTTTCCTAAGCCTGTAATCTTCAAGATTTCCGGCGCCAGTGCGGCGGCCAGGAATTATGCGGGAGTGATTGAAAACTATCTTAAAGAAGTCGGGATACCGGTGTCTATCGTCACTGCGGAACTCAACACGCTCTTTGATGAGCTGAGGCGCGGAAATTTCCAAATCTTCTACGGCCAGTGGGTAGGTGGTAACCAGGATCCGATTTTTTATAAGGACCTGTTCGCCACATCTGAAATACCCACTGAAACAAGAGCCGCAAGAAACCGCAGCCGTTATAGCAACAAGGAACTCGACGCGTTACTGGAAGAGGCTCTGAATACCTGGGATCAGCAAAAGGCTGCTCCTATATATGCTCGTATTCAGGAGATCGTGAGTCGCGAGGCGCCGGTCTTGCCGCTGTGGTATCAGGCCAACATGGTAATTGCCAAAAAGAACGTGAGCAATATTCAGGTTGATGCGAGCGGCGACTGGGGTTTCATCAGGAACGTGACTGTAAGCCAGTAGTGGGGTCCAAACCCACGCGCCATTGAGACTGTATAAAAACCCAAAAAAGGAGCGGCAATTTGCAGGTCAGGAAGGTGGGCTTGCCCCCGCTCAAGATAGGATAGCCTTCAGGGTCACGGGAAGCTTTCAAGCTTAAGTGATTTCTCTTGAAGTGAAGGCTCATCAGAGTTGAGCGGGGGCAAGCCCACCTTCCCTACCTGCGAGATCCTCTGACTTGAATCTCTTCTTTTGATTTCAGTGGCTGCCAGAGCTGAGCGGGGCGAGCCCACCTTTCTGACCTGCAAATTATCGAAGGTCCCTTGGGTTTTCACACAGGCTCAAAAAGGCTGGGCTAAACTCACCGCGTCGCCACTTGACGCCCGCCAGAACCTCACGCGCGTTTTTGCGTCGCCTGAAAAATGATTCCGTGACTATCGCAGGATGCTGAAAAACAAACACGATCCACGGAACCACACGAAAGCGCACGAAATGGATGCCTTAATTCGAGTTACTTCGTGAGATTTCGTGGATCGCTTTACTGCTTTTATTGCTACTCACCACTTTTTCAGCAA
>JBOGOU010000614.1:0-16182 GCA_050748205.1 Pyrinomonadaceae bacterium
GGGCAAGCCACCCTTCCTGACCTGCAAATTACCGTAGACCGGGTTTAATGATTTCACGCGGTCAGTACCGTTCAGGGTTCTGCATCCCAATTTTGAGACAGCCTCCGGAGTGGCGCCCTAGCGTCACCAACTTGACAATCGAACTTTCGGATTTATATTCGAGGCAGTCTTCCTACCCCGTCGATCAGGCCTTTAAGAAGAGTTGGTCGCTTGCATTAACCGGAATCGCCTATGAAGCGTTTCAAAACTAGTGCTCAATTGCTGCTATTCTCCATAACTCTCCTAACGGTAGTTTCATTCTTAATAGACCCGACCTCCTTAATAGACCCGACCTCAGCTCATCGCCAAAACCAGCCGTCAAAAGCGAATGTCCGCGAAGAAGCATATCGCGCCAATAACATTGGCGTGGCACTCCTCGAACAGTTCAAATACAAAGAGGCAGCAGATGCTTTCAAGCGGGCGTTGCAACTCGAACCAAAGTTAGCGCTGGCGCGCATCAATCTTGGCATCGCACTCTTCGAAGTGCCTGACCTGCCAGGAGCACAACGGGAATTGCAAAGCGCCATTGCTGTTGCCCCCACAACGCCACAACCGCACTACGTTCTCGGCTTAGTGGCAAAATCGCAAAATAGACCGGAAGAGGCAATCGCTTCCTTTCAGCAAGTATTGCGCATCGATCCCAATGACGTAGGTACGAACGTCAACCTTGGCCAACTTTACGCGCAGCAGCGTAAATACCCGGAGGCTATCGCAGTGCTGCGTACTGCCTTAGCTGCCGAACCTTACAATGCAACCGCACTCTACAACCTGGGAACTGCGTTGATGCGCTCCGGCCAGCGTGATGAAGGCCAGAAGATCATCAAACAGTTTCAGGAGTTGCGTCAACGCGGCAGCGGCACGACCCTCGGAACTAATTATCTTGAACAAGGTCGCTATGCAGAGGCGATCGCTTCTACGGGCGCCGAGCCTGAGCTAGTTAGCCAAGCCGTTCCCGCCGTCACTTTCACTGATGCCACTTCTGCTGTTTTGGGAAGCACGCCAAAGCTCGGAGACCCGGTCGGCGCTTCCGGTCCTGGCAGGCGTGAACTCGCTACGTGGCTCGGCGGGAGTGTAAGCCTGTTCGATTTCGACGTTGATGGAGACCTTGACCTATTTTGGATATCGCCGGCTGAACAGCATCTATATCGAAATGACGCCGGAAAGTTTACCGACGTTACTAGCCAATCAGGAGCACTGAGCGGGAAATTCACCGGCACCGGTGTGGGCGCAGTCGCGGGTGACTACGATAACGACGGCAAGCCCGACCTGTTCGTCGTTCGCTCTGAAAGTCTGGCGCTCTTTCACAACGAAGGTGGGAAGTTCTCGGACGTGAGTGCAACCGCAGGGATTCCCGCCTATCCATACCTTTCGTCGTCGGTTGCCTTTGCCGATATCGACCACGATGGCGATCTGGATATTTTCATTTGTGGACTAGCGGATCTGTCCAAGCCGCCGAAAGGCGGCGAGTCCGCGGTCTTTCCGGATGACTTTGCCGGCGCACCCAACATGTTGTTGCAAAACGACGGACACGGAAAGTTTACCGATGTGACCGCCGGGGCCAAGTTGTCAGGAATTGGACACGCGACGGCCGTGGTGCCTACGGATTTCAACAACAGGCGAGACGTCGATCTACTTGTCGTTAATTACGGCAAGGCGCCGGAGCTTTTTAGCAACATGCGGGACGGCAGTTTTCGTGATGTCGCCGGTGAAGTCGGACTCGCTGCGAAGGGCCTCTGGACAAGTGCTGCAGCCGGCGATCTGAATAAGGACGGATACACGGATTTCTTCTTCGGACGGGCGGATGGAGCAGCTCTTTTTTCCATAAGTGATGGCCGTGAGAAGTTCAAGACTGCGGTTGCGCCGAACGGATCGGAGGCGGTACGCGCCGCGCAGTTTCTGGACTACGACAATGATGGATTGCTCGATTGCCTCGCGCTCACTGACAAGGGATTGCGTGTCTGGCGCAATGTCGGAGGCGGTTGGACAGATGTAAGCGAGCGAGCTGTCAGTCCCAGCCTCTTGCAAGTGAATACAGTCCGTGCTCTTGCTGCAGGAGACATTGATAGTGACGGCGACGTAGACGTGATTCTGACTTCCTCGTCAGGCGAGTTGCGCGTCGGTCGCAATGATGGCGGCAACACCAACCATTCGCTGCGAGTAAACCTTACCGGCAGGGTCAGCAACCGCAGCGGCATAGGTTCCAAGATCGAAGTCCGCGCCGGAAGTCTTGCGCAGAAACTGGAAACCTATTCTTCCTTCCCCGCGCCCGCACCGGCAGATGTGGTCTTCGGGCTTGGTAAGCGCGCCTCGGTCGACGCTGTGCGCGTCGTATGGCCCGCGGGGATCGTTCAGGCGGAAACGGAACTTGGGAAGGCCCAGCGCATTGATGCAAGCACAGGTGCTGCAGCTAAAACCGCTTGGGCTTTGACGCTCTCCGTCACCGAATTGGACCGCAAGCCCTCATCTTGCCCCTATCTTTACGTTTGGAATGGCGAGCGTTTCGAATTCGTCACCGACTTCATGGGCGGCGGTGAGATGGGTCATCTGGAGGCCCCGGGACTCTACAACGCGCCTGATCCCGACGAATATGTCCGCATTCGCGGGGATCTACTAAAGGAGCGCGAAGGTCGTTACGAATTGCGCATAACAAACGAGTTGGAGGAGGCGCTATTCCTGGATCATCTGCAATTGATCTCCGTGGCCCATCCAAAAGATGTCGAGGTCTATCCCAATGAAGGACTAACAACTCAGCCGCGGCCTTTTAAGATCCACACCACTCGCCAGGCCCGCACGCCAGTGGAGGCAGTCGACGACCACGGCCGCGATGTGCTTTCTCGCATTGCGCGGCTGGATCGCGAGTACCCTGATGATTTTAGTCTTCATCACATACGTGGTTATGCCGACGAACATACCTTGACATTGAAACTCATTGACGAAGGGTCCAAAGGCGGAGAGTCCAAAGTCCTACGTCCAAAGCCCAACGTCCGTCTTCATCGCTGGGCTGCTAACGCAGGCCTTACAAAGTCAAGCACCACAAAACAGACTTTGGACATTGGACGTTGGACGTTGGACGATAACGGTGCCCGCCCCGAGAGAACGCTCCTACTATTGACCGGCTGGACTGATTACGCGTGGTCGAGCGATAACCTTGCCGCCTCTCAAAGCGGCAAGAGCTTGCAACCACCCGCTCTTCAAGTAAAGGATTTGCAGGGGCGTTGGCAAACTGTCATTGAGAACATCGGAATCCCTGTCGGACGCCCGCAAACCGTAGTAGTGGACCTCACGGGCAAATTCCTGAGTGCCAGCCGCGAAGTGCGCATTGTCACCAACATGCGCATCTACTGGGATCAGATTCTCGTCGACACCTCGGGCCGAGACTTCCCTTTGCAGTTGACGCGACTCGATCCGTCCGTTGCTGATCTGCGCTGGCGGGGCTTCTCTCGTGAGTTCTCCCCTGATGGGCGTCAGCCATTGGGATACGACCATGAGCAGCTATCACTTACTTCGCCGTGGAAAGTGATGACCGGGCGATATACGCGTGAGGGCGACGTGCGCGAATTGTTGCTCAAATCTGATGACATGTTCGTCATCTCGCGGCCCGGTGATGAACTAATTCTGTCATTTGCAGCGGACAAGCTACCACTGCTGCCGCGCGGGTGGACTCGCACGTTCCTACTTTACGCCGACGGCTTCAGCAAGGAGATGGACATTAACTCAGCCAGTCCCGACCAGGTCGGTCCACTTCCCTTCCACAGAATGAGCAAATATCCCTATGCCTGGCCCGAGCGTTATCCGCTAACTGAGGAACGAATGAGATACTTGGAGAAGTACAACACACGCGTCGTAACGTCATCCGTGCCATCGATCGAAACCGAATTTCTCGGCCGAAGATAACCGCCCCGCGGAAGTGCGCCGGCAGAACGACTGAAAACAAATGGAACACATTAGATACTCGGTTGCCGCCTGCCAGACAGATCTGCCAAACCCACTGGATCGCCGCGCCATGCGCGCGAATACAGATCGTATGCTTTCGATGATCGACTCGGCGGTTGCGGGTGCGGCGCCTTTCCTGCCTGTGCGCCTTGTCGTTTTTCCCGAGTTCGCGCATGCGGCACCTGTTTTCCCCACAGCCGCAGAATTGATTGAAAAACTCGCGGTGACGATCCCAAACGAGCACACTGAGCGGCTTGAACAGAAAGCTAAAGAACACGACATTTACATTCAGAGTGGTTCGATGCTTGAGGTTGATCCGAGATGGCCAGGCCACGTCTTTAACTCGACCTGCCTAATCGGTCCCCAAGGGCTACTTTACAAATATCGCAAGGTTAATACATGGATTCCTTACGAGGTACATAGTAGTCCGCACGAATTACCTGGCTATGACGAACCGCTTTTTCCAGTGGCAGACACACCTATAGGCCGGCTGGGTTGCGCTATCTGTTACGACTGGCTATTTCCCGAAGCGATGAGGCAGCTCACTGCGAATGGTGCGGAAGTGTTGATCCGCGTGTCGGCTTACATGGATCCCTGGGGCGCGACCGAGCCAATGTCCTGGTGGACGATCGTGAATCGTTGCCGCGCCCTCGAAAACACCGCTTATGTCGTGGCCGCAAACCAGGGCGCGAGCTTAAAACATTACCCGCCCTATTCCTGGCCCGGTGGCAGTCAGGTAGTGGACTTCGACGGTCGCATGTTGGCGGAAGCATCTCCGGGACCGGGTGAAAGAATCGTGATTTCTCCGGTCGATATTTCCGCTTTACGCCACGAACGCGCGACCCGTCGCGGACATCACATGCTGGCGCACCTGCGCACCGAGGCCTACCCCGTTTATCAAGGGCATCATTACCCACCGAGGCTTGCTGATGATGCCGAAGCGGAGTTGAGTTACGAGAGAAACAATCTTTTGATTGACGAGGCAAAACGGAGGCTCGAGTAATATTTGTAGGGGCGGCACTCCGTGGCCGCCCCGCGTTGCGTTAAAGGCGGATCAGCCTGAGTACTGGCGCTTTGCACAAAACTCCAAAATCCCACCCACGGCAGTTGGTGGATGATTCAGGTCGGACCTACAAGTGAGTGGCGCTGAGTCATTGTTGAAATCCCACCAACGGGAAGTTGGTGGATCGTTCAAGTCCGGCCTCGCTCAGGGAAAAGCGGCGTAATAGGTAGGATCTGAACTATCCACCCACTGTGCCGTGGGTGGGATTTAGTAACGACTTCACATTCTGCTTTTCGTAGGCAGGATGTGAACCATCCACCCACTGCCGTGAGTGAGATTTCGCTTTTCGTGTAAAGCCCAGTAGTGGTGATCAGGGGCGGCCACGGAGTGCGGCCCTGCAGTCACATCAAATCTTAATGAAGATCTTCCGCTTATAAAGAATCCACATCAGCCCCAGCCAAACCAGGACGAAGGAGATCGCAAAAGCCAATGAAGCATTTACCGGTGAGGCCCACGAGGCAAACAGATTTCCATAAATCCAAGATCCTAGTGGGATCTTCGTCCCATCCGGCCCGGTCACTTTAATCACTCCAAGCAAATCCGCCATTATTCCAGCGCCCACGTAGAGCGCAATTGCATTGACGCCAAAAATCTCAAAAGGCTTCGCCCATTTGCGATAACCCTTGATGTCGATAACCCAATAGCACAGGGCCAAAAACTGCATAGCCAAACCGCCAGTGAAAAGGACATAGGAACTAGTCCATAACGCCTTGTTTATTGGGAAAAAGGAATTCCACGCCCAGCCGATGGCGACACAAATCGCTCCCCCAACAAACAAACCCGCCACTTTTTCATAGGGTGATTTTTTTGTACGCAGCGAATGTCCCGCTAGTACACCAATCAAGGTCGTTGCCAAGGCGGGAATAGTGCTCAAGAGGCCTTCCGGATCGTAAACCTTCGCCTGGGCCCAGACGTGTTTTCCGAAGACAACGCGGTCGATGAACGAGGGAAGACTCCCCTCTTTAGTAAGATCGCCAGCAGCGAACCCTGGTGCTGGAATGAGCTTCACCAAGAACCAATAAATGAGGAGCAGGGCAATCGTTATTGCTACCTGCGTTCTTATTCTCGTGTTGAGAAATATGATCGAAGCGAAGAAGTAGCAAACAGCGATTCGTTGTAGCACGCCAGGGATCCGAAGCACAGAGAGATCAAAATGCGGGAACCCATTCAGGAACAGACCAATCGCGAAAATGATCAAGGTGCGCTTGATGACTTTCAAGTAGAGGTCACGCGTGCTGCGGCCACTCTCAACGCGGCTCCCGAAGGCCAGAGTAATTGCCACCCCAACTATGAAAAGGAAGAAGGGGAAGACTAAATCCGTCGGCGTCCAACCGTGCCACTGAGCATGCTCGAGTGGCCAGTAAATATTTTCCCAGCTGCCCGGGTCGTTTACGAGCACCATCCCGGCAATCGTAATCCCGCGAAAAACATCAAGCGATACCAGGCGTTCAGTTGCAGATCGTGTGGGATTGTTTGGCATTTGAGTTTAGACGACGGTTTGTTCTCCCAGCAGATTTCTTCTTACTGAAACGTCAGGAGGAACATTTAAAGGAAATCGATCTCGAAAACAAGAGTCAAACACACTGAAGCAGCGGAGATTCGAGGTCTCCAACGGCTCACCACTGGGTTTGTAGGTTAAGGACTTAGCGACAACATATGCAAGCCTTACTGGCGACAGGACGTGGGGACACACTTGGAAATCGGAATAAAGATGGCGCTAAGATGGTGGCGCGACGTGATGGTACCAGGCCCTGCCAGACTTACTTTGACGGCCGCTAGACCGTCTTGGGCATAGGCATCTATTTTTCGACAGTGAATATCTGCGCCTACGGCATCGGTTCACCTTTGATTGGAAAACTGAATGACCTGCTTGGTGTAAGCAGCAATCCGGGGTTGATGAGGTACTCGCTTCTGGTCTGTCCTGTCCACATCCGTGGTAGGGTCGTTTGTATCTCATGGCACATAAGTGCGGGTTACATACCAGATGAGAGGAATCATTTTCGCATAACTGACCCACCTCTTTCGTCAGGAACGACCCGGTCGGGGCGGCTCGAGATGCCGCAATACATTTCAAATTACAAACTGAACCGTGTCAATTGAAATGGGTGAACGTGAAGTTGACATAAAAATAAGGTTGGCAACGCCTGATGACTCTGCGGCTATCGCTTTCGTTTTAGCAGAGGCGTTTGTTGAGTATAAATCTCTCTACACAGAGAAAGGATATGCGGCAACTACACCGCCTGCGGAGGAAATAGAAAAGCGTTTTGGAAATTCATTGATACTAGTAGCTGTAAGCGGCAAAGAAATTGTCGGAACAGTCTCGACAGTTTCGCAAGGGAGTGACATTAATATCCGTAGCATGGCGGTCCTACCTAAGGCGCGAGGCCAAAAAATCGGTAAAGAATTGCTTGGCTATATCGAGGATTCAGCTTTGGAGAAAAATTACAAACGACTGACGTTAAGCACCACGCCATTTCTCGACCGTGCCATTCGGCGCTATGAGAGGTTTGGTTTTGTGCGCCTGGGTGTTGACGATTTACACGGAACTCCGCTTATCACTATGGCGAAAACTCTATGAATGTCTCGATCGTTACCCTTTGATGATTCTATTGACTTAGCGCCTACAGCAATTGACTTTCATACCCAACACCGCAATGGATTTATCCAATTGATTTCGGTTATCTACGTTACGGCTTTGCCGCCGGATGTGAGGCGTGGGCTTTGCCCCGCCGTAAGCGCCTTTATTTAAGCCTGGGCTACGCCCTTGGGGCACAGCCCAAGATTTAGACCCGACTGACCGGCGGGGCAGAGCCCACGCCTCACATCCGGCGGCGGAGCCGTAAAGGCCGGCATCAAAAACGATCCACGAAGTATTAAGAAACAACACAAACAAGGATTTTTGTGTCGTTCGTGTGGTGCGCGTGGATCGACTGTTCCCACCAAGCCAACTCTCAAACGTAAGACATCACCTCGGGCAGGCCAGATGGCAAGCAGCGCCGTATTCTGGTATATTTCCTGTCAATGAAGAAGTTTTCGCGCACGATGAGGTCTCAACTAGTACCCTCGGTCATCTTGATCGTGGTCATCGCCTCGTTGTGCTTTTCAGTAGGTGAAGGGCTGCGACTCACGCCGTTTCCTCTCTCAACGCTCACGCGAGTCGGAGCAACTAACTTTCCATTGGACGCTAAAGCCTCGCATGAGACCTCACTTTACAAATACGGCCCGCTAGACGTACCCACGCAGACTCATAAGCGTAGCAAGCGTCAAACGGTAGATTTCGCGTGTCCGCCCTCCGTAGGCGCTCGCGAGCTGTCTACCTATCTGTGCCCGTGGTCCGCCCATGAGCCAGTCCACATCGTTTCTGTTCTTTTTGTCTCGCATCCCGCAGGCCGCGCTCCGCCTTTCATTTCTTAGTCGCATCAGCAACTCCACGAGACTGCCTAAAACTTCGAGAAGAATTCTCAGTTTCAGGGTCGCTCTGTCGATTTGTTTCCAACACTGTTTGTAAAGCCAGAACCTCCTGCACTCAAAGGCGGTTCCACTGCTTACGTTTCCGGACAGTTCCTGGGGGCTTTTGGCACAGCGTTGGATGAGTCGAAGAGATTCTCGAGGCTTACGCGCAACACACACTCGAAACGTCAGTTAAGTCTGCTGGCAATTCGAAGATCAGGAGATTGTTATGGGTCAAATCGTCGAAGCAAAAGGAGGGAGCAGACGGCGGCGCAACAAGTATATCTGGATGTTGAGCGCGGTCGCAGCGGTCTCTGCTTTGCTCTATTGGGAGCAAACCGCGTTGTTATACGTGATCTCGACACTTGTTCTTACCGGACTGCTGCTGGTAGTCGCATTTTCTGACCTTGAGGGCAGAGACAGAGAGTTAAACAAGGCGGCTGAACCCGACGGTGCAACTATCACCGTGAGTAAGGTGAGTGTCGGGGCGTCCGCTTCGGCTTTGGCTGATGCACGAGAGATCAGAAGACGCGAGGGGGCAGCGTGAACGACGCTTACCGAAGGCTGTTCTTTGTAGCTTAGAAAATAGAGGTCATAGGAATAATGAGCAAACGAATGAAGGTCTTAATTGGTTACGACGGATCGAGTTATGCAGATGCGGCAGTTGACGACTTACACCGTGCCGGGCTGCCGAGCGCTGTTGAAGCCTTAGTGGTCTCGGTTGGAGATGCTCCGATAATCCCTCCGCTGGCCAGCCATGAAATCATTGAAAAAGCTTGCGTTGGAGAGAGGGTAGTATCGATTGTCGAGCACGCCAACAGACAATCGTCGCGGGCTTTAAAACAGGCAGCCCAACTGGCAGCGAGTGCAAGTCGGCGTATCAAGTCCTACTTCCCGGGCTGGAAGGTGCGTGGCGAGGGTCTAGCAGGCGCACCTGCCTCGGAGTTGATGCGAAAGGCCGAGGAGTGGGGAGCCGACTTAATCGTCGTTGGATCTCAAGGCCGCTCGGCAATCGGTCGATTGATCCTCGGCAGTGTTTCGCTGAAGGTTGCCAGTGAGTCGCGCTGCTCTGTACGTATCGGGCGTCGCAGGGATGATAGGAGGGAGCACACGGAACCACGCATCCTCATTGGCCTGGATGGTTCATGCGGAGCTGAACGAGCAGTCCGCAGAGTGTTGATGCGAGCCTGGCCGGAAGGAACAGAGTTGCAGATTGTCGCCGTTGACGACGGAATTTCGCCGATCAGAATCGCCGACGTGGTTTCAACTTCTGGGGAGCACGTTCGCGAAGACACTTCAGTGACGGCGAGCAGAATGATCAAATTGGCAGCAGTGAGACGGTTGAAAGTTTCGGCCGCAATTAAGCAGGGCGACCCGCAGCGCGTTCTAATCGCTGAGGCACGCGAGTGGGAAGCTGACTGCATCTTCATCGGCTCATCCGGGTTTAACAAGACGCCTCAGGATTCTTCGCGGCGTAGCGTGTCAACCGGCCTTGCTATCAATGCTGAATGTTCGATCGAGATCGTACGCGACCGGTTTCAACTTAGGAATTAGGAAAGGACTTCATCATGTCAACTATTCGAGAAACATCTCTCCCAGGCGTCGGCCGCAAGTTTCAAGTTGAGACGACGAGTGGCGACCGGCTGGTAATTGTCATTCACGACGACGGTACTCGTGAACTTTATCATTTCACGCGAAAGAATCCGGATCGAGTTGCTTCAGTAGTGACGCTCGCCGATAGCGAAGCCCGACAGATCGCAGGGATTATCGGTGGGTTAACCTACGTACCAAAGTCTCTCCCGTCCGCGGAGATAGTTTTAGACGACCTTCTGCTTGAGTGGTACACGATCGAATCAGGGTCGGCCTGTATCGGTAAGACAATCCGCGACCTGCAAGTTCGGACTGTAACCGGCGCTTCTATCGTCTCGATTATTGAACCCGACCGCGCTAAACGCATTAACCCGGAAGCAGACACCATGCTCAACGAAGGCGCGACGCTCATTCTAGCTGGCGATCGCCGAACCATCGCGGCTCTCAAAAAACTTCTGGCTGAAGGGAAGGTAAACTAGCTCATGGATCATCTCATCCTGGAAGTCGGCCTGGCTTTGGCGCTCATTGCAGCCGCCGCGTTACTTGCCGCCAAACTGCGATTCTCCAATGTTCCGTTTTTGATCCTATTTGGCATGGTGGTCGGACCTCACGCACCGCATTTCGGCCCGTTCGACTTTCGCTTTATTGAAAGCGCCCCTGTCATTGCATTCATGGGACGCATCGGCGTTCTCTTTCTACTGTTCTATCTGGGCCTGGAATCCAATGTCACACGTTTAATTCAAGCGGGACGATCCATCCTCGTCGGCGGCACGATTTACATCGGCATCAACTTCACCGCCGGACTCGGCTACGCTTATTTGACTGGATTCTCTCCGACCGAAATGCTAGTCATCGCCGGTATCACAACCATCAGCTCACCGCAGTCTTGGCCTCAGCAGGACTCGCGCTCGTATTCATCGTCGGCCTGATAATTTTGGGACGTTGGGCGACGCCGCTACTTAACTCGTTGTTCCGTATCTCATCGAACGAAGTCTTCGTCATCGTCGTGTTCGCATGCCTGTTTCTGTTAGCCGGACTCGGTGAGACAATCCACGTCGCCGAAGCCATTGGCGCATTGCTTTTAGGACTGGTTCTCGGCGAAACGGAACACAGCGGACGACTGGAAGGATTGGTGGTGCCATTCCGCGACTTCTTCGGCGCGATCTTCTTCTTTAGCTTCGGTCTGACAGTTGATCCCTTTAGTTTGGGCGGCGCGGTGTGGCTGGCAACCGGTGCGGCGCTCCTGTCGCTGATCGGCGTTGTTGTTGCGGGACAGTTAGCGGGAAGAAGCGCCGGCCATTCCGGGGCGACTTCATTCAACGTTGGACTGACGCTTCTCGGGCGCGGCGAATTCTCGATCATTGTGGCGAAACTCGCACAAGCGGGTGGCTCACTACCGTTGGTCCAACCGTTCGCAGCTCTCTACGTATTAATACTGGCGACTTTCGCGCCGCTGTTGGCGAAGGAATCGGATCGCATCTACAGCTTGCCGGCAAAATTCTTAAGGCGGCGCCGCACGCCGGAGTGTGAAGAACTCGGTGATGCGAAAGTGCTATGAATCTGTTGATCTCAGTGAGAGCTGTGCAAGTTCTAATACACTGCCGCCGCCTCAAGCATCCACCGAGCATTGAATTGAATAACAAACTCCACCATGCTTACCCTACTTTACATCGTCATCGTTTTCTTTCTCGTCTTCGCTAACGGTTTTTTCGTAGCCTCAGAATTTGCGCTAGTGGGAGTGCGGCGCTCGCGCATTGAGATGCTGGCCACCAGCGGACGCGGGAGTGCGCGTCGGTTGCTGGGACTGCTTGATAATTTGAATGCCTATATCTCAGCTACGCAACTAGGCATAACGATGGCATCCTTAGCCCTCGGGTGGATTGGAGAGCCGGTTTTCGCTCATTTACTCGAAGCCCCACTAAGAGGACGAGTTTCTGAAGTTACTTTACATACAATTTCTTTCGCTATTGCGTTCTCAATCATCACTTTTCTGCATATCGTACTCGGCGAACTTGCACCCAAGACCCTGGCATTGGAGCGAGCAGAAAAGGTTGCTCTCGCAATCTCGTGGCCGATGGAGGCCTTCTACAAGGTCTTTCAATGGCCCATACGACTGCTCGATTGGTCGGGCACTCGTGTCGTCCGCCTTTTCGGCTTGCATCCAACCAAGGATCATGCCTCCGTATACACTGAAGATGAGCTGCGCCGTCTGGTGGATATCTCTCGACAAAGCGGACAGCTTGAGCCTGAAGAACAGCAATTGATTCATAGAGTCTTCGAATTCTCCGGCGCCGAAGTGCGTGAGGCGATGGTGCCACGCACTCAGGTCAAAGCTATCCCTGTGACCGCCACGCTCGAAGATGCGAGAGCCGTATTTCTCTCTACCGGCTACTCCCGCCTTCCCGTTTACGGTGAGCAGCCTGATGAGATAGTCGGACTGATATTTAGAAAAGACCTGGACATGGGAAGAATGTCTCGTGCAGGGTTTGCTCTGCAAGAACTCGTTCGCCCAGCCGTATTCATTCCCGCCACTGCTTCGCTCGGCGAAGCCCTAAGGCAGATGCAGTCAGCGCGTGTTCATTTCGTCTTCGTAATCGACGAACACGGCGGCATGGAAGGTATACTAACGCTCGAAGACTTGCTTGAAGAGATCGTCGGCGAGATCAACGATGAATATGATGAAGAAGTAGGGGAACAGATCAGAAAAGACGGCGAGACCTACCTTTTGGACGGGATGCTAAGTGTGCGCGACGCCAACCAGTACCTTAGACTGGACCTGCCTGAAGGCGCCGGCTACACAACAATCGCTGGTTTCTTGATGGAACGCGCGGGCCGGGTTCTACAGCCTGGCGACAGTGTGGAATATGGGGGCGGCGTTTTTGAAATCGAACGGGTTGATAAACGCCGTCTCAGCCGCATAAGGTTGACTCGTCGACCTGATACGGAAGAAGAACAAGCGGCGTTTCTGCCTTCCTTGCTCAGCGCGTCAGTGCTTGCAGGGCAAACGGCTACAACCCTGGCGGCGGGCACGGAGTCGCTGCTTAGATCGAGTTAGCTCAACGGTCACTAATTTTTTTCTAACTGTGAGTCGTTTCTGCTAGCGGAGCGCGAAACGAATCGGCAGCCGAGGCTCCGTCAGACGAAGCCTTGCTGGAAGCTCAAAATGTCGGCTGGACGATCGTTTCGCGCTTCGCGCTCATTGCGGACGAGACGTCCGCGGTCCAGTTAAGAGCTTGAGGCTCCGAGTTGTGAAATCCGAAGTTCCTTTCGCTATTTAACCGGGTTTCCATCTGCGTCAATCACTCGCACCTCGCCAATATTCAGCTCGCAGATCCCTTTCTCGATCTTCTCTCGGTCGCCGACGATTATCCACGCAAGGTTGTCTGGCCGCACCACCTTCACCGCCGCCTCGTTCAGATTGCTGACGGTCAGCGCCTTCACCTTCCCCGCATAGGTTGAGTAGTAGTCCGGCGTCAGCCTGAACTCAACAATCTCGTTGATCGCCTGGCCCACGCTGGCGTTTGTTTCCCAGAGGCCTGGTAGCGCCTGCGTCAGATTACTCTTCGCCATGGCCAGCTCGTCGGCCGTGATTAGCTTGTCTTTTAAGATACCTCGCAGCTCCTTTGTGATTTCGACGACCGACTCCTTGGTTTTGTCAGTTTGCACGGGCGCATAAGCCAGATAAACACGCTGGCCACGCGCTGGGAAAATGACGCTGCCTGCACCATAGGACCAGTGCTTATTCTCTCTCAAGTTCATGTTGAGTCGCGAAATGAAGGCTCCGCCAAGCACCGTATTCATCGACTCGATCGCGATCTCGTCGGGGTTTGACTTCGGCGGCGCCAATACGCCGGCGATGATCACCGACTGAATCGCGCCCGGCTTGTCGACCAGATATACGACCTGCTTGGCCGGCAGCGCGATCGTGGCAATATTTTTCTGTGGAACTGGACCGGCCTTCCATCCGGCGAACAGGGCCTCCAGCTTCGGCCGGATCTCAGCTAGAGTCGTGTCGCCCACCACTACCAGAGTCGCATTATTCGGCTTGAACCACGTCCCATGAAATTTCACCAGATCCTCACGCCTGAGTTTCGCTACCGACTCCTGAGTTCCGGTCCCGGTGTAAGGATTTCCGTAGGCGTGTCCCGCTCCGTAAAGGAGTCCGGGGAATACGCGGAGGGCCATTGCTATCGGCTGCGATTTCTCACTCTGTATTGTCGCGATCTGTAATCTCTGAAGGCGTTCGAAATCAGCTTGCGGGAAGGCGGGGTTGAGGATCACGTCGGAGTACAGATTGAGTGCCCGGTCAAGCGTTGTCTTCAACGTCGAAAGCGACACGGTAGAGGTGTCAAGGTTAGAGCCGGCGCCGAGGCTTGCACCGAGCGATGCAAGTTCCTTGCTGATCTCGATCGAGTTCTTCGCCTTAGTGCCCTCGTCCAGCATGTTCATCGCCAGTGCCGCTGTGCCGGGCTGAGCGAATTGGTCGGCTGCAAACCCCGCGTCGATCAGCAGGTTCATATTTACTACCGGCACGCTATGACGTTCCGCGACTATCACTTCCATTCCGTTCGACAGCTTCGCTCGCTGCGTCGCCGGGAACTTGGGCTCTGGTCCCTCCCCCGGCTTGGGCATCTGACTGCGGTCCACGGCAGTTTGCGATGCCTGGTAGCTCGGATACGGGAGGATCTCGAGCGTATAGACGCCGTCCGAGAGCCAGCGCTTGCCTGCGGCCTGGAGGTCAGCAGTAGTTGCCGCCGCCATTCGATTCAGCGATTGCTTGTATGAGTCAGGACTTCCTCCAAACACTTCGCTCCGGGCGAGGATGTCAGACTTGCCTCCGAATCCCCCAATCCTCTCGGCGCCTCGAACGAACTGGGCAAAGATTTGTGTTCTGACCCGTTCGAGTTCGTCTTGCGCAGGCGGTGTCACAAACAGCTTTTGCATTTCCTCGTTGACACCTTTCTCGATCTGTTTAAGGTCGCTTCCGGGCTTGGCCGTTACCTGGACGAAGAACAGGCTCCCGATCTCACGCTGATCAAGGAACGCCCCTACGTCTGTAGCGATCTGTTCGTCATAAACCAGTCGTTTGTAGAGTCTCGAGGCCTTATCAGAAACGAGGACGTCGGATAGCAGTGTGAGGTAATCGTTGTCGGCCGTACCTAATCCCGGGACATTCCACACCTTGTAAAGACGCGCCTGCGGAACGCGGTCCTGAGCGATCTGACGTTGTTCTCCCGTGCGCGGCGCGACCCACTTGTCGAAATGCGCTACCGGCGGCCCTGGTGCGATTTCACCAAAATACTTTTCGACCTTCGCGCGAGCCATCTTCGGGTCGATGTCGCCGGCGATCACGACAACTGCGTTCGCCGGGCCGTAGTAGGTCTTGAACCATTCCTTGACGTCGTCGAGTAAGGCTGCGTTGAGGTCCTCCATTGATCCGATTACCGTGTGGCTGTAAGGGTGACTCGCAGGAAACACCGCCTTAGTGATTAGTTCTTCACTCAAGCTGTACGGTTCGTTTTCGCCCTGCCGCTTTTCGTTCTGCACGACGCCGCGTTGTTCATCGAGCTTCTCTTTATTGATCGCACCCAGGAGATGGCCCATCCGGTCTGACTCCAGCCACAGGACTGTGTCCAGCGCCGACACGGGCACATTTTGAAAGTAATTCGTCCGGTCCTCGTTGGTCGTTCCATTTAGATCCGTGGCGCCGACGCGCTCGAGAGCCTGGAAGTAGTCATCGTTAAAGTGCTCGCTGCCGTTGAACATCAGGTGTTCGAAGAGGTGTGCGAAGCCGGTCTTGCCAAACTTCTCATTCTTTGAGCCCACGTGATACCAAACGTTGACAGCGACAATGGGTGCTTTGTGATCCTCGTGCACGATGACCGTTAGTCCATTACTGAGCACGAACTTCTCGTAAGGGATATCGAATCGCGGCACGGCAGCACCTCCCACCTGTGCGAAAGCGAGAAGTGGCGTAGCGAGAATACAGAGAATAAGGCAGAGCGCTCTCAGTTGATTTGTTGTCATCTCAATCTCCTGACTAATTATTACCGGATCAGGCGCATGATACATCCGTGACACCAGTTTCGGAATACCCATGGCAGTCC
>JBOGOU010000615.1:0-23988 GCA_050748205.1 Pyrinomonadaceae bacterium
CGCCACCGGTGACCCCGCAGATCAACTTCGGTCAGAACCAGCGAACCCCGGCAGCCACGCCAAGTCCCAGCCCGACTCCTGAACCCTCGCCTTCCGTAGAGCCGGAGGCTTCTCCTGAGGCCAGGGTAAACGAGACCGTGGCCGATGCAAAAGAGAAAGCCACTGACCCCAAGACACCAGAACAGGTAGAGCAGGAACTTAATAAGATTGCTTCCGAGAACAGTGTTGTTAGACCAAACGAGAACGAGATCAACACACGTCCCTTGAAGGACTGGCTGGCTCGCGCCAACGCTTTAAGAGATAAGGGCCAGTTGGATCTGACCACGGAAGTTGAGATCACCATTGCGGCGAAACTTAACTCCGATTGCAAGCTCAGCGACGCCAATGTAATTCAGAAAACCGGTGATACGCGACTGAGTGACGTTGCTAAAGATATGGTTGCGGCGATCGGCGACAGTGGAATGCTTTCATTCCTGCGCGACCCCAAGAAAGTAACGGATCCAACCAAACTCCGCTGCGATGAAACGCCGCTACAGGTAACCCTTAGACTCGATCAGAATGAGATTGTCGCGACGGTGGAAACTCAGGCCGACTCCCCTGAGCGAGCGGTGCAGATGGCGAAGGGCTACAACACTCTGCTGGCAGTCGGACAACTTGCGAAGCGCGGAAAGGATGAGGAGATTCTCTACCGCAATACTAAGGTCACGGCCGAAGGCAAACAGATTCTTGTAAACTTTAGTATGCCCCGCCAGACCGCCAGCGACATGCTTAAGAAGCAGTTACCGCCGGCAAGCTAGGGGGGCAGGCGGCAGGAACCAATTCATTTTCCATTCGTCATTTTGCATTTGTCATTTTTCATTGTTTTCCATTTGTCATTCGCAAATTCAACTTAAAAGCGCGTGGCTCGTCTCTTTCCGTGTTGCATCCGCAATGACAAATGAAAAATGTCAAATGACAAATGGAAAATGTATTTGACTCCTGCCAACTGCCTACTGCCGTCTGCCTCCTGCCAACTGCCTCCTGCCTCCTGCCGCCTGCCGCCCGCCTCCTGCCGCCTGCCGCCCGCCTCCTGCCTCCTGCCCCCGCCGGCGGTTTGCCCTCGTCCAGTTCAGTCATTTACAATCACAAAATTGCGTTGGAACAGCGAATTGAGTACTTGTTTTCAGACGGATAAGAGACGGAAATTAGAACATGATCGACAAATTTTTAACGAAAGTATTTGGCAGCAGTAATCAGCGCTATCTGAAATCGGTTCAGCCTTTGGTAGAGCAAATCAATGCGCTCGAACCGTCTATAAAGAAACTCTCCGACGAGGAGCTGCGTGGGCGCGCCGCCTTTTTCAAAGAGAAAGTGCGGCAAGCCGTCGCCGGAATCGAGGACAAAGAGGAACTTAAACGCGCCGAGCGCGAGATTCTTGACGAACTGCTGCCCGAAGCGTTTGCGATAGTCAGAGAGGCCAGCGTACGCACCACCGGCATGCGTCACTTCGATGTGCAGCTAATTGGTGGCATCGTTCTGCACCAGGGCAAGATCGCTGAGATGCGCACAGGTGAAGGCAAGACGCTTGTCGCCACGCTTCCTTCCTACCTCAACGCCTTAACTGGCCGCGGCGGCGTTCACGTCGTTACCGTCAACGATTATCTTGCTTCACGTGACGCGGAATGGATGGGCCAAATCCATCGCTTCCTGGGACTCGAGGTCGGTTGCATCCAAAACGATATGGATGATTTCGAGCGGCAAACCGCCTACGCTGCCGACATCACCTACGGAACTAATAATGAATTCGGCTTTGACTACCTGCGCGACAACATGAAGTTTGACCTCGCGACGTGTGTCCAGCGTGGTCACTACTTCGCAATCGTCGACGAGGTCGATTCAATTCTGATTGACGAAGCGCGCACACCGCTAATCATCTCCGGGCCGTCGGACGAAGCCACAGACAAGTATTACAAAGCCGACGCCATCATCCCACAACTCAAGCGCGGAGAAGACGTGGATGGCGTCAAGACGGGCGAGTACATCGTTGACGAGAAGGCCCATACTGCCGTGCTCACTGAAGAGGGCGTCGACAAGGCTGAACGGCTGTTGGGAGTCGGCAATCTTTACGATCCTTCAAACATGGATCTGCTCCACTGCGTCGAGCAGGCGTTGAAAGCGCATACGCTCTATCGGCTGGACCACCAGTACGTTGTGCAGGACGGTGAAGTGATCATCGTTGACGATTTTACGGGGCGTTTGATGAAAGGGCGACGCTGGTCTGATGGATTGCACCAGGCGGTGGAAGCCAAGGAAGGTGTAAAGATTGAGAAAGAAAACCAAACGCTGGCGACTATCACGCTGCAAAATTACTTCCGTCTTTATGAGAAGCTCTCCGGAATGACCGGTACCGCCGAAACCGAGGCGGCTGAGTTTAATTCCACTTATAAGCTCGACGTTATCGTCATCCCCACTCACATGCCGATGGTTCGTAGTGATCACTCCGACGTCATCTATCGCACGCTGGGAGAAAAATGGGACGCCGTAATCGATGAAATCAAAGATTGCTATGACCGCGGCCAACCGGCGCTGGTAGGAACAGTCTCGGTCGAGAACTCCGAGTTGATCGCGCGCCGCCTCCAGAAAGAAGCCGTACCGCATAATGTCTTGAACGCGAAGTATCACGAACGCGAAGCGGAGATCGTGGCTCAGGCTGGACGGAAGGGAGCGGTAACGATCGCCACTAACATGGCGGGCCGCGGTACTGACATCCTGCTCGGCGGTAATCCGGATTTCATGGCGCGTGAGTTTCTGAAGGGAGAAGAAATAGATCCAGATGAAGTCACTGATGACCAATGGGCCAAAGCTTTTGCGAGCGCCAGGCGCATTGTCGAAGCTGAGCACAACGAAGTGGTGGGGCTAGGCGGGCTGCACATCGTCGGCACTGAGCGACACGAATCCCGGCGCATTGATAACCAGTTGCGCGGGCGCGCCGGCCGCCAGGGCGATCCCGGCTCATCGCGCTTCTTCCTCTCGCTTGAAGACGATCTCATGCGCATCTTCGCCGGCGACAAGGTCAAGGCCTTGATGCAGCGGTTGGGAATGGAACAAGGCGTGGCGATCGAGTCGAAGATGGTTTCAAAACGCATCGCTTCGGCCCAAAAGTCTGTTGAGGGTAGAAACTTCGAGGCGCGCAAACACCTGCTTGAATACGACGACGTAATGAACAAGCAGCGCGAGACCATTTATGGTTTACGTCGCCAGCTTATGGAAGAGCCCGACCAGCGCGATTATCTTCTGGGCGACCCGCCGAAGTCGGGGGTCGCGTACGATCTGCTTTCCGATATCACGAAGCAATACCTCAACCCCGATGTTTCTCCCGACGACTGGGACGTAGAGAACTACACGCTTCAGATCAAGACTATTTATGACTTAGACGCGCACGCTGAGGGACTTGATTTCCAGAGTCTGGCCTCTCCGGAAATAGCGGATGCCATCTGGGAGAAACTCAAAGCTAAGTACGCTCAGAAAGAACAGCAGATCGGTGTGGAGGCGATGCGCACTTACGAGCGCATCATCATGCTCAACATCATTGATGCGCAGTGGAAAGACCACCTGCTCTCCCTCGATCATTTGAAACAGGGCATCGGTTTGGTGGGCTATGGGCAGAAAGACCCGCTCGTCGAGTACAAGAAGCAGAGCTTCGATCTCTTCCAGGAGATGCTTGACCGCATCGACACCAGCACCATCCGCTCGCTTTTCAATCTTCAAGTTGTTACCGAAGAGCCGCCTGAGGCCCTGCGTCAACGCCGCCTGCCGCGCCGCCCCTCTTCCCTGAGTTTCACCGGACCAAACCAGGGAGCGTCGGCTGCCGGCGAAGAGGCTGGCAAGGTGAAAACTGTGGTCCGCGATCAACCGAAAGTAGGGCGCAATGAGCCCTGCCCCTGCGGCTCAGGAAAAAAGTATAAGAAGTGTCACGGGGCAAGTGTGTAGCGGGATCGAGTTTTGAAAATGAGCCTCTCTAAGCAGCCTTTTCAAGTCTGGATTCTCTCAGCCTTTCTCACAGCCGCGGTTACTCATGCGCCCGTTTACACGCAAGAGGCTCTCACGCCGGGGCACGAGGAACGTGATATTGGAATCTCTCTTTACAAACAAGGTAATACTGAGTCCGCAATCAAAGCCCTCAGCAACGCCGTAAAAAAGGACAAACTTGACGCTGATGCATGGTATTTCCTTGCCCTGGCATGGAATGGGGTGGGAGATCCAAAGGGCGCGCGGAAGGCTTTTGAGCAGGTGGTCAGGTTGCGTCCCGATTTTCCTGAGGCGCAAACGGGTCTGGCGTACAGCCTTTTCCGATTAAGAAAAATGAGAGAAGAGAAGTATAAGAAAGGTCGCGAAGCTGGCGCTTGACTTCAAGCGGAGGGAATTATCAAATGCATGTCGTCCAGAAGCCCGTCGCCCGAAGTCTCTCTCTTCTCTTGCTGCTGATCTCGCTTGTTGCGAGTGTTACGGCCCAACAGCCCGCGCCCGCAACCGGGAGAGATACATCCCAAGCAATCGAACTTTACCGCCGAGGTGATGCGAACCAGGCGATCACGAAACTAACCGCGATAGTCAAGAAGCGGCCCGATGATGCTGAAGCCTGGGACGTCCTGGCGACTGTGCTGCAACAAGAAGGAATGATTGGCCGAGCGCGCACCGCGCTTGAGAAGCTTGTGAGCTTGCGCCCAGAAGCCGCCGATGCACACGCCAGATTAGCTTATGCTCTAATCCTGGCCGATGAACGTGCGAAAGCTATTTCTACGGCCGTTCGCGCGCTGGAATTGGGCGACCAAAGTCCGGAAGCCCACTATGCTATTGCTGAAGCAAATTTCAGAGGGGGAGAATTCACAAAATCACTAGCAGAAGCCGAAGCAGCGTTAAGCTTAAAGCCTGACTTTCTGCCGGCTCTGATCACGAAAAGTCTGGCACACTCATCTCTTCAGCAGTATCCAGAAGCAGTTATTAGCCTCGAGAGGTTTCTCGCGCTTAGTCCTAACGATATCGATGCGGAAACATGGCGCAGTCAGTTGGAAGAACTGAGCTTACGGGCCAATGAAATGCAATTGCGACAGTCAGTCGCCCAATCCTCGATCTTCACGGGGAAACAAGTGACCGAGCGCGCACGCGTTACATACAAGCCCGAGCCTCAGTATACCGAACAGGCCCGAATTGCCGGCGTCACCGGAACAGTCATTCTACGCGCGGTATTCTCCGCCGAAGGTGAAGTGAAACGCGTCTTTGTAATGAGAGCGGTGGGCTATGGCCTGAGCACTCAAGCCGTTAAGGCGGCACGCCTGATCAAGTTCACTCCCGCTAAAAAGGATGGCGAACCAGTCTCGATGTTTGTCCAGCTCGAATACAACTTCAATCTTTATTAATAAGTAGTGGCGTGTAAGTAAATCGTTGGGTTGCCCACCTATCCACTAAACCACTCGAATCAACGGGAAAGATTATTTGTGTCATTTTCGTGTGATTTTGTGGATTATTTTTGACTATCTTTTGCTGCAACGCGCATTGCGATATGAGAGAAGACCGAGACTAGGACGCGATTCTTTATTGAAGCGCGCCCCCTTTTTCGAGTCATTTGGAGGTACACTCTAGGGCCGTTGATTCTATGCCAGCATTGCTCCCGGACATGAGTACCACGACTTCAACCAACCCGGCCGTGCAAGCCATCGTCAATGGCACAGCCCCTCAACCGGCGCGTCTTGCTGCCGCGAGCGGGCTGTTGCCGCTGCCGCAGGCCGACCTGCTCGAAGTACTTGTGGCGCTCGAGCAGTCGGACGATGAGGAGATTGCCGCCGCCGCGGCCTCTACTCTGGAATCACAGGAAACGCAAGATCTTCTGACTGCAGCAAAATCTTCTGAGACGTCAGTCGCCGTGCTTGGGTTTCTCGGAACGATGAAGACGACCCGGGAGATCTACGAGGCGGTAATTCAAAACAGCAACAGTCCGGATTCAGCCATCGCAAAACTTGCAGGAGCCGCTGCAGATGGCTCGCTAATTGAATTGATCGCGCTCAATCAGCAGCGTCTGGTGCGCACACCGGCCATCATCGACGCCATTTTGGAAAATCCAGCTCGCACGGGTGAAGCTGAACGCCGGGCCCGGGAAACGAAGCAAGAGTTTTTCGAAAAGGAACGCGGCGCTCGTCAGATTGCTGAGGAATTGAGGGCGCGCGGGAAGACGGCCGCTGCTGAGTTTTTTGAAACTGCCGAACTGATTACGGTAGGCGGGGATCTTAGTCTCGAAGATGCCTGGTTGATCGCGGAACACATCGAAGTTTCAGATGCCGATCTCGACGATTCATGGCTGCCGGCTGAGCGGTATGAAGAGCTGCTCACAGAGAATCTTGCCGAACACGCCGCCGCTGTGCAGCGACTCATCGAAAACGAGCTCCTTGAGGCGGGAGAAGGAGCGCCGGAACGGATTGCCTTGATCCGCCGCGTCATGAACATGAATGTTCGAGACCGCGTGAAGCTGGCAAGAAAAGGCGACCGCGAGGCCCGCAGTATCTTGATCCGCGATCCCAACCGGGTCGTCGCAGCGGCGGTCATCAACAACCCGCGTATCACCGATCAGGAAGTGGAAAACATCGCAGGCATGCGGACGGTATCCGACGAGGTGTTGCGTCTAATCGCTTTAAATCGACACTGGGCCCGTTCGTATCCAATTATCCACGGCCTGGTGCGCAACCCGCGGACTCCGATTCCAACTTCCATCGGCATCCTTCCGCGGATACGCACGAAGGACCTGCAGCATCTCTCCCAAAACCGCAACGTCTCGGAAGCAGTGCGTCGCCAGGCGACTCGTCTTTCCCAGACGCGCTCGGGTGAATAAAAGAAAACGGGGGGAACAGGAAACGGGGAATAGGAGAATCTTTGTCTTCGCGTTAATGCCGAGCTGGTGTGAACCTATCAAGTAGCGGCAATTCGCAGGTTGGGAAGGTGGGCTTGCCCCCGCCTCAAGTTGGAATAGCCTCCAGGGTCACTGGAGATCTTCAAGCTGAGTGATTTCTTCTGATGTAAAGACTCATCAGAGTTGGGCGGGGGCAAGCCCACCTTCCCAACTTGCGAATTGCCGCAACTTGATACGTTCAACCACAACTGCTTTAACGCCGAGAACTGAAATTCCCCCGTTCCCCCTGTTCCCCCGTTTCCCTGTTGCCCCGTCCCCTGTTCGCCCGTTCCCGTTTTCCAGTTCTCGCCTAAGCGCGAGTGTGCAATAATTCGCTCGCTTCAAGGGTCAATCTAGTCTTTCGCTCCACACACCAAATCTGAAAGCCCCCATGCCTGCATCGATGGGGCCTATTGGAGATCCATATGTCGATGACCAAACGCTTCTTGAAATTCTCGCTCGCACTTTGTTTCGTTGCCGGCTTGCTGCTCTTTACGCAGCCTCTCCTACTCGCTCAGCAGAGCAACCGCGACGTTGCCGGCGCTCTCAGATATCGCTACATCGGGCCAGTCGGCAATCGACTGACGTCGGTTGTTGGAATTCCCGGCCAGCCAAACATTTATTACGTCGGCGCGGCCTCGGGCGGCATTTTCAAGACCACGGATGGCGGGGTCCACTGGGAGTCGATCTTCGATGACCAGCCCGTGTCTTCGATAGGCTCTCTCGCAATTGCCCCTTCGGATCCAAACGTAGTTTGGGCAGGCACAGGTGAGGCGTGGATCCGCAGTCACATCTCAGTTGGTCAGGGAATCTATAAATCCACCGATGCCGGAAAAACCTGGGCTCTGATGGGTCTGGAAAAGACCGGCCGCATCGGACGCATCGTGATCGATCCGCAGAATCCGGACATCGTATTGGCGGCAGCTATGGGCCACGCATACGGTCCGCAGCAGGAGCGGGGAGTATTTCGCACCAGCAACGGCGGCAAGACGTGGGAACGAGTGCTCTTCACCGATGAAAACACCGGTTGTTCAGACCTTGTGATGGATCCCAACAACCCGCGAATTCTATTTGCCGGAATGTGGCCGCTGGTGATTCGCACCTGGGGCAGAGAGAGCGGTGGACCTGGCAGCGGACTCTTCAGATCTACCGATGGCGGTATCACGTGGAAGAATCTGACCGGCAGCGGATTGCCGTCGCGCACCACGGGAAAGTTTGCGCTCGCTATCGCGCGTTCAAACTCTAACCGTGTCTATGCCCTGGTCGAAACTGGTGATGGAGTTCCTTTAAATGGCAAAGAAACCGATCGCGGCAAGCTCTGGCGCTCGGATGATGGCGGTGATACGTGGCGGCTCACGAGTTACGACCGGAACCTCGGCGGCCGCACTCATTACTATTTCCGCACCGAGGTTTCTCCGGACAATCCTAACGAGACTTATTATCTGACGGGTGGATACGCCGTGTCCCTCGACGGCGGCGAAACGGTGAGACCCGGATCATTCGGCAGCAGTCCCGGTGGCGACAACCACGACATCTGGATCGATCCCAGAAATGCCAATCGGATTGCGGTGGCTAATGATGGTGGAGTTTCGATCTCCGTCACGCACGGCCGAACCTGGTATCGCGTGCAACTCCCGATTGCGCAGATGTATCACGTCACCGTAGACAATCGCATTCCTTACTACGTCTACGGCAACGAGCAAGACGATCCGTCCTATCGGGGACCCAGTCGCGTTACGGGCGGCGGGTTTGGTGCCGGTCAGATTCCCAGGAGTGCATGGCACGCTGTTGCGGGCGGTGAAAGTGGCTGGGCAACTCCGGATCCGGTTGACCCCAACATCATCTGGTCAAGCGCCTCCGGCTCCGGGAGCGTCGGTGGCATCGTCGAGCGTTATGATCTGCGGAACGGTCAGGCGCGCAATGTGGAAGTTTGGCCCGACCAAACCAGTGGCACGCCGGCCGGCGAACTGAAGTACCGCTTCATCTGGACCTTCCCTTTGACTATTTCCCCTCACGATCACAACAAGCTTTACGTGGGTAGTCAGTATGTTCATCAAACAACCGATAGCGGGCAGAGCTGGCAAGTCATTAGCCCTGACCTGACGACGAACGACAAGACCAGGCAAGGATTCTCCGGCGGGCTTACCGGGGACAACATTGGCGTCGAGTATGCGTCAACCCTTTTTGCTATAGCCGAATCTCCCAGGGAGAAAGGGTTGATTTGGACAGGCAGCAACGACGGGCTGGTACATCTCACACGCGACGGCGGCAAAAACTGGACGAATGTTACAAAGAATATTCCCAACCTGCCGTCCTGGGGAACCGTGAGCAACATCGAGCCCTCACGTTACGATGCGGCCGCGGCTTACCTCACGGTAGATTTCCATCAAGTGAACAACCGCGACCCATTCATTTACAAGACAAAGGACTACGGCAAAACCTGGAAGTCGATCACGAACGGTATTCCAGGCTCGATGCTGAGTTATGCACACTGCGTGCGCGAAGATCCTGTGCGCCCGGGGCTGTTGTATGTCGGCACGGAGAATGGCCTTTACGTTTCTTTCGACGATGGCGAAAACTGGGAGCCTCTGCAGTCGAATCTGCCGCGTGCTCCCGTTTACTGGATGGTCGTGCAAGAACACTTCAACGATCTTGTTGTTGGGACTTATGGTCGCGGCTTCTGGATTCTCGATGATCTCACGCCGATTCAGCAGATGACTCAGAGCGTGCGCGATGCAAGTGCCCACCTTTTCACGCCGCATTCCACCTATCGCTTCAGGTCCGGCACCGTGCCCGTGACGATGTCTGACGATCCCACGGCCGGGCAGAATCCGCCTTACGGCGCGCCGATTAGCTACTATCTGAAATCCGCGCCGGCTGGTGACGTGAAGATTCTTGTTCAGGATGCGAAGGGCCAAACCGTTCGGACGCTTACAGGCACCAAGAATACGGGGATAAACCGGGTCACATGGGACTTGCGCGGCGAGCTAACGAAAGAGGTGAGAATGCGCACCAGCCCAGCCTATGCGCTCGAAATCACGGTTGGCCCGGAAGGTTGGCGCACAGCTCCCGGAGCGCCGCGGATGTCTGTGCTGTTTCCGCCGGGGACCTACACCGTGAAGCTTGTTGCGGGTGGGCAAGAGTATAGCCAGCCCCTTGTCGTAAAAAAGGACCCAAACTCCGCCGGCACCGAGGCAGAAATCGCCGCTCAAATAGAGATGCTGTTCGAGCTGCGCAAAGATCTTGAGAGCGCGGGCGACATGGTGAATCAGATCGAACTGATCCGCAGCCAGCTTTACACGATTGGCTCGCTTCTGTCAGAACCGGGCGCGGCAGCAGCCGGGGGCAGTAGCCCGACCGTTAGGGAGGGCTCCGCAGCGTCGAGCGGTGCGTCCATCAAAACGGCCGCGGATGCGCTCGACAAAAAGCTGATCGACATCGAAGAAGACCTGATTCAGCGCAAGCTGACCGGCCAGGGGCAGGACACCGTTCGCTGGCCACCAAAACTGTTGAGCAAGATTAACTACCTGGCGGGCGGGTTAAGCGGATCCGATTTCGGGCCCACAAACCAGCAGCGCGAAGTGCACGCATTGTTCAAGCAGCAGTTGACGTCTCTACGCAAGCGCCTCGACGATGTGCTCAGCAAGGATCTCGACGCCTTCAACCGTGCGCTGCGGGACAGAAATATTCAAAACGTGATCACGCGCACGCCGTAATAGCTGATAGCCAGTCTTCTCAAAATAAATCACTCAGGTCTGACAACCTCAAAGGTCAGGAAGGTGGGCTTGCCCCCGCTCAAGTTGCAACAGCCTTCAAGGTTACAGGAGAGTCTCCACCTTCAGTGATTTCTTCCAATGTGAATGCTGTGGCAACTTGAGCGGGGGCGAGCCCACCTTCCTGACTGTGAGATATTTAGACTTGAATTTTACTTGCTGAGAAGAATGCTGGGAAAGTTGCCCACTCCAACTGCGGGCCGGCTATTGACTTACTACTCGAGTTGGCATAGTAAAGGACCCACATCGTCTGTACCCACGCTAAGAACCGATCACACGGGAATCTGGGCCGGAAAAACGCGCAACCCACCGAGACAAGGAGGCCTCTATGTTTGGACGAGCCGCTGCTTTTCTTTACGGGTTAATCTGCTACCTGTTATTTCTTGTGACGTTCCTGTATGCCATCGGGTTCGTCGGCAACATTGTTGTGCCTAAATCGATCGACTCCGGGCCGAGAGCACCGCTCGCGGAGGCTTTAATCATCAACACGCTTCTGCTCAGCCTGTTTGCGATTCAACACAGCGTAATGGCTCGGCAATGGTTCAAGCGCGCCTGGACCCGAATCGTTCCACAGCCGGTGGAACGCAGTACGTACGTGCTGTTAGCGAGTCTGGTGTTGCTGTTGCTGTTCTGGCAATGGCGACCGATGCCGGACATCATCTGGGATGTGCAGAACCCGATCGGTCGCATCGTGCTGCAAGCCCTCTTTTGGATTGGCTGGGGCCAGGTGCTGGTTTCAACTGTTCTGGTCGACCACTTTGGCCTCTTCGGCTTGAAGCAGGTTTATCGCTATCTAAAGGGTCAACCGGAGGAGACGTCGCCTTTTAAGACGCCGGCCCTTTACAAGTTCGTGCGCCATCCGCTTTACCTGGGATTCATCATCGCCTTTTGGAGCACGCCGCGCATGACCCTGGGCCATCTGTTCTTTGCGGCCGTTTGTACAGCCTACATCCTCGTGGCGATCCAATTTGAGGAGCGCGACCTAATGCACTTCTACGGCGACACCTACAAGCGATACCGGAAGGAAGTATCGATGATCTTTCCGCTTCGACGCCCCAGAAAGATGCCTGAGTAGGTGTGATGAGATATTCACGTGGCCGCAGATTAGTTCCACGCCTTTTAGTAAAAGGGGCCTTACGGACCGGTGGCTCCTCATTTGAGAGTTGGCGCGGGAAATAACGAACACGAAATTCTGTTAGTGATGTTTGGTGGTGTTTCGTGGATCGTCTTTAATTTGCGTGCCCGCCTTAATGGACAGGCAGCTGAAGGAAAATTAAATTAGGACACCACCTCAGGGACCAAAGCTACCGCGGTACTCGATCGAAGTGATGAAGGCCTTCACGATTTCCGCCTCGACGAAGTTTTCCGTTGTAACGCATAGGCAGTTCCTTCACTGAAAAGACGCGTTGTGGCCGCAGGATTACTATTACCAATCTTCTTTGGCGATGTACTTAAGGACGCTCTTGATCGAGGCGACTGTGTAAGTGCCGTCACTTTTTCTCACGGGAATGTGGCGATAGCGTCCCATAGACATCTTGTTTAGCGCGGCTGCCACAGAATCCTTCTCATGAAGTGTTTCTGGATTCGGGCTCATCAATTCCTTCACTGTCACACCAGGCCTTGCGTTCGCTCCGGTCATTTTGCGCAGGACGTCGTGCTCGGTGAAAATCCCCGCCAACTTGCCGCCGTCTACAACCAGGGCACATCCTGAATTTGCTTGCTCCATGAGACGGACAACATCGAGGGCCTGCGTTTCGGGATTCACCGTAATGGTCTCTTCCTGTTCGAGGCGACCCAGATTATCTTCCATCACCGAACGCGCCAGACCTTCAGCTGCGTCAGCGCGGGGAACATCGAGATCGCGAAACGGAGCGAGGCAATTCTCACACCGATCAGTGCCGTCAATATTTTCGTGGCCGCACGAGGGACAGTTCATATTCGATCTCCAATCGCCGATCTGCCGGTTTTTGCAGTTAGGACTCGTGGTGCAAATACTATTGCGAGCGTTCAGGCATTGTATTACGCCGCCGCAGAATTGCAAATAATCCTCAAAACCGGGTAGTGTCCTAAAGTTGTGTTGCTGGTAAAGGAACGGCCCGCGCTCTGATCCAACGACGTTGTTGGGCGTCAACAAAACCATAGTTCTAGACTTCCCGGGCACGCTTCGACCACTGCCAAAGGCCACCCGTGACCTCCACCGGCAGGCGATACCCCAATTGGCGGGCAAGCATGACAATCTGTCCCCGGTGATGACCTTCGTGCGCGATGAAATAGCCGAGAACGTGCCCAACGTCGAGGGGAAGGTTGCGCCACACATAAGACGAGGTGGCGGGAATGCTTCCCCCTTGATCACAGCCGAACTTTAGGAGGCTCAAAATGCCCGTGCTGCTACGCTCCAGCGCTGGAATGAGATCCTTAGGTTTCACCTTGTACCGATCGACGTTGCGCGGCACTGCGATGCCGTGCCCTTTGCCGCGCGTCTTGATCCACATACACCGGGCATTGTGGATGTGACCGGCAAGCATCCGGATGGTGCGACGTGGGGCCCCAGGCACCGTGGCTTCCCAGAGTTCGGCGGGCAAATGCTCGACCAGAAAAATCGTTACCCGATTATTGGTCTTCCACGCGTCAAGGATCGTATCTCGCAGGTCAGGTGGAGAAGGCATATCACTCCTCTCAAAACGTGTCAGAGTTGACCGGGCGCGGCGATTGAAAACCGCGGTAGCCCTTCATTACATGCACTACAACGTCGTTCGCATTCAGTTCAACTTGTAAATGACCTACTACCCAAACTGGGTAGTGGGGGCCTACGAACGTTACGGAACCGGGAGCGGTAGGACCGGATGCTATGCTCATTAACTACAGGGACTGTAATACGTACATTGAATGCCGGCATCCGGTCGCTCCCGGTTCCGTATTTGAGTGGTGCACCCAAAGCCGGCGACTGTTACGAACCGGGGGCAAGGTTCATTTGCTGTAGCAAAGATTGATAGCGAGGATCGGAGCGCAGGCCGTCGTAGAGCGGGTCAACATTGATATAAGGCAAGAGGAACATGTGGGTCTCCAAAGCTCTTTCGAGACTCGCGATGGCGAGGTCGTTGTGGCCCGCAACGGAGTGACTTATGGCATTATTTATCGCATTGTCCGGTGGTCCTTCCGCCTGATTCACCTGATTCACCTGGTTCACTCTGACCATCGCGCGACGCGCCTCTCCGAGTTTTCCCTGTCGCAGATAAATGAAATAAAGGTACAAGTGAGCAATCATGAAATTCGGATCCATCTCCAGCACTTTGCGGCACTGTGCCTCGGCCTCCGCATACTCCCTTGCAAAGTAATGTAACTGCGCGATGTCGGCGCCGATGATCAGAGAAAGCGGATCCAAATCCAGCGCCCGATGCATCTCCGCTTTCGCCTCATCCAACTTCCCGCGCAATGAGAAGTAGACACCTTTCCAATGGTGCGCGACGGGGGAATTCGGATTCAAGGCGATTGCCTGGTCGAGTTCTCTCTCTGCACCGATCCAATCCCAGTGATGGAACATTTTGATAAATCCGTACGTGGCATGCGCCTCAGCGAGCGTGCTGTCCAGTTGCAGGGCCTTCTCAATTAAGGATTGCGCTTCGGGTGACCGTGACGAAGTGACTGCGTACACGTTAGCCAAACCAACGTAAGCGCGGGCAAAGTTAGGATCCAGTTCAATGGCTCTGCGGTAATACTCAATACTCTTTCCTACTTCGAGACCACGTCTGCTCCAAAAGTAGTTACCTTTTGCATAAAGAGCATAGGCTTCAGGGCTTTGGGTCTCGCGCTTTGTCAAGAGAAGGTGATCGGAGCTGGTCAAATCCAGTGGCAGCACTTGTGCTAGCTGCTGAGACATTGAATCCTGCAGCTTGAATACGTCGCCATCTGGTTCGTCAAATGTTCCGGCCCAGATTTGTGAGCCGGTAGCCACATCAATAAGGCGCAGCGTCACTCTCATCCTCCCGTTGGCGCGTTGCAAGCTTCCTTCCAATACCGCATCTACTTTGAGAGCGCGTCCGACATCAAGTGAGTTCTCTTGTGTATCGAGATATCTAGTGACCGCGCTGATTGGTCGTATTGTCACCTTGCCGAGACTGCCAAGCTTGGTGATCACGGCGTCAGTCATCCCCAGACGGAGCGGTGTGCTGTCGGCATCGGCTACCAAACTCCTTAGGGGAAGCACCGCCAGTGAATGAATCTCTCGTGGAAGCGTGCCCGTCGTAGCCGGCTGGCGGTGCTCACCGCGTCTGAGATACCCGACAGAGCCCAGGGCAAGCGCCAACAGGACGCAAACACCGGACAATACGGCCACAGCTCGCGAGGCTAAGGTTGACCGCAAGCTTACAAGGGAACTCTGTTGCAGGGCGGTTGAATTGACAGTGTCACGCGGGTCGCGTGCGATCTCTTCTTCGATAACGGTCCTGGAGAGCGTGTGCTTCTCAACGATCAGCGGCGTCACTTCCTGGCAGACTTCACGCACCTCTGCTACAAAGCGATAGCCAACGCGGGGAATCGTCTCAATGTAATCGGGCACCGCTTTCGAACGGCGGCAACATCTCAATCGTCTCTGGCCCAAACTCCTCCACGTTGAACATCGACCCGGTCGGCGCGGGCGACGCGGCCTCGTATGATGTCGTCGTCACAAGCTCGCTCGGCCTCACTGCCACGTCCAACCCGGTGACTCTGGGTTTGCTGTCTTCCCCTGCGATCACTACCAATCCAGGGGATACGAATGTCTGCGAAGGTGCAACAGCGAGCTTTACGGCTGCAGCGAGTGGAAATCCTACGCCAACTGTTCAATGGCAAGTAAGCATCGATGGCGGCGCTAACTTCAGCGACATTAGTGGCGCAACTTCAACCACTCTTTCATTCACGGCAAGCGCATCACAGAATGGCAACAAGTTTCGTGCGGTGTTCAGCAACTCATGCAACAGCACTACCACGACTGCCGCGACGCTTACGGTCAACCCACCCGACTTGGCGATTGATAAGAGTCACACCGGCGATTTCACAGTTGGCACAAACGGCACTTACACCTTGACCTTGACCAACGCCGGCACCTGCAGCACCACCGGCAATATCACCGTCACGGACACCTTGCCCAACGGCTTAAGCTTTGTCTCCGGCACGGGCACAGGTTGGAACTGCTCAGCTGTCGGTCAGGACGTGACCTGCACCAATGCCGGGCCGCTCGCGGCCACAGGCGTCAGCACAATCACGCTCACCGTCGGCGTCGCTCAAGCCGCGGTGCCCGCAGTGACCAACACGGCAACCGTCTCAACTCCGAACGACGGCAATGCGGCCAACAACTCGGACAGCGATCCGACCACGGTCAACGGCCCTCCGCCTACAGTCAATCCCGGCGAATTGATCATCAGCGAGTTTCGGCTGCGTGGTCCGGGACCGTCGCCCGTACCCGACCCAATTGAACAGGCTGCGGACGAGTTCATCGAGATCTACAACAACACCAACGCCCCGATTACCGTCCAAGCCACCGATGGCTCCGCCGGCTTTGCCCTCGTCGCCGCAGACAGTATTACCCGCTTCGTGATCAGCAACGGCACCGTCATCCCCGCCCGCGCTCATTTGCTCGCCGCCAATGCCACCGGTTATTCGCTCTCCGCCTACCCAGGTGGCAATCAACCAGCGTCATTACCGCCCGCGCCTCTGCCCCCTCTGTCCGACGACACTCTAGACGAGATAACTTTCGGCGGTCCGCCAGTAAAGAACGATGACCCGCGCTCGGCTACTTCTACAGCCACTCCTGATCTGACCTACACTCTCGACATTCCCGACAATGCCGGCATTGCGCTGTTCCGTACGGCAAATGCGACCAACTTCACGCCGGCTAATCGCCTCGATGCCGTGGGCTCCACTTCCGAGGCCAACACACTTTTCAAGGAAGGCACCGGCTATCCAGCACTTACTTCCGCACCAACCGTCGACCACAGCTTCTATCGCTCGCTCGTTGTGTTCTTTCGTCGCTGGCTGCACCACTCCCGGCCTGCCCAAGGACACGGATGACAACTCCGCCGATTTCCTCTTTGTCTCGACCGATGGCGCCGACTCCGGAGCCGGTGGGCGCATGGGTGCGCCGGGGCCGGAGAACCTTTCCGCGCCCCTTCAACGCAACAGCAGCATGGCAACCGTGCTGCTTGACCAAACCATTATCGCCTCCCAGCCGCCCAACCGCGTGCGCGACTTCACCAGTGACCCAGGCAACAACTCCACCTTCGGCACCCTCTCCATCCGCCGTCGCGTCACCAACAATACTGGTGCAAACGTGACCCGGCTCCGCTTCCGCATCGTGGAGATCACCACTTTCCCGCCGCCTGCGGGTACCGCAGACATCCGCGCGCGCACTTCCGCGGACATAATGGTGATGAACGTGATGGACGCTGCTACCTGCACGGCTTCCGGAGCTGGAGCCCCACCCTGCACGGTGACGGCGCAGGGACTGACGCTGGAGCAGCCCGCCAATCAGCCCAATGGCGGTGGCTTCAACTCGTCACTGGCGGCAGGCACGATCACGCTAGCCACGCCGCTCGCCGCGGGCGCTTCCATCAATGTTCAGTTCCTGGTGGGCGTACAACAGACGGGCAACTTCCGCATCCTTGTCAACGTCGAAGCTCTGCCGTAAACACCTGGGCATTGGCACTAAGCGAAGACCTCTCAACTCTAAGACCTGTGAGGTTGTTGGAGTTGAGAGGTAAGAATCGATCAATAAATCCCAATCAGTCCACTACCCAAGTATCACCACTGTTGATTAGCTTTTCCAAACTTCCGGGACCAGCCTTGGCGATTACCGCATCGATCTGATCAGTCATCAATTTCTCGTAAGTGGCGCGCTCAACAGCCCGGAAAATGCCTACCGGCTGTGGAAAATCAGGTTGCTCCATGCGCGCTAGCATGAAAGCGACCGAAGGATCTTTAAGGTAGATATCGTGCACCAAAAGGTCGGCTTCAGTGATCCCATTCTCACCGATAGTCACTACTTCTGGGTGAGCACCATTCATTCGAATACCGCGGTTTCTATCTTTGCCGAAAATCATTGGCTTGCCGTGCTCGAGATAGAGCACGCGATCTGACCTCACACTGCGCTCAGCAAACTGATCGAAAGCGTGATCGTTAAAGATGTTGCAGTTTTGATAGACCTCGATAAACGAAATGCCTTTATGTTTAGCCGCCGCTTCAACCACCGAACCGAGGTGCTTCACATCGATGTCAATCGAGCGCGCTACAAAGGTCGACTCACTGGCAATGGCGAGTGACAGGGGGTTTATTGGATAGTCGATCGTACCCAGCGGTGTGGACTTTGTCTTTTTGCCAAATTCCGAAGTGGGGCTGTACTGGCCCTTCGTCAAACCATAGATGCGGTTGTTGAAGAGTATGTAGTTGATATCAAGATTGCGCCTTATCGCGTGCATGAAGTGGTTGCCGCCGATCGACAGGGCGTCTCCATCGCCGGTAATCACCCAGACGCTAAGATCCGGATTGCCACACTTAATTCCGGTGGCGATTGCCGGCGCGCGTCCATGAATACTGTGAAATCCGTAAGTATTCATGTAATAAGGAAAGCGCGACGAGCACCCAATACCGGAAACAAAGACGATTTTCTCGCGCGGGATACCCAGCTCGGGCATCACCTTCTGCACGTTGTTAAGGATGGCGTAGTCGCCGCAACCGGGACACCAGCGCACTTCCTGGTCCGAAATAAAATCAGCCTTCTTGAGCTGTCCTGGAGGCGGAGCTATTTTCCCAGAGACGGCCGATCCCACTTCGCTGTCCGCAGACACCGCCTGCTCAATGATTGCTTTACTTCCGTTTCCACTGTTTCCATTTCCCGCTGTGCTCATTCTTGCTCCTATGCCATTAGGCTGCGCTAGAAGATCTCCACCACTGCAAGACGAAAGCCGGGTACTACATCGGCGCCGTCCAGCATGTCGTTCTCCGTTAGCGTAACGATCTCGGCAAGCGACTTATAAACGGTCACTGTCTTTAGCTTTGGACTTACAACCCAAACCAGTCGCGAACCAGCTGCAATCCATTCAGTAACTTTTTCTTCGACGTAGCCGACGCTATCACTAGGGCTAACTACCTCAACACAAAGGTCCGGTGCTCCGACCCAATAGCCTTCGATCGGCCCTAACCCTTCGAGGCGTTCGCGTCTGATAAAAGCCGAGTCAGGCGCTCGAACCGTATCAGGGTTCTGATGAATGAGAAAGCCTGTTTCAGCTGCGTAGACCTCACCAAGATTATTGCTCATTACATGCTGATAGAGGGGACCAGCAATGTTCATTGCTACTCGTCCGTGTTCATGCCCGGGAGGTGGCACACGGATCAATTCTCCTTTCACGAGTTCATAGCGAAAGCCGTCATCTGGCATTGCTAACAACTCGGCGGCCGTCACGGGTTTTGTGATGGTGAAACTCACAAATACTCCTCAACCTTCCTGACAATTTCGCGAATCTGGAAAGGCCGGCCTTTCACTTTCGAGAAGGCAACAGCATCGACCAGATACTTCGCGCGGACCATGGTGCACAGCTGACCCAGGTTCATCTCCGGCACAATCACAGTCTCAAAGCCAGCAAGCACTTCGCCGAGATTCTTGGGGAAGGGATTTAGATAACGAAGATGGGCCGCGGAAACGCTCTTCCCTTCACTCTGCAACTTCTCCACAGCAGAGCTAATTGAGCCATAGGTGGAACCCCAACCGAGGACGAGCACCTTCCCGGTCGGTTCTCCGAAAATCTCTACGAGCGGCACATCGTTGGCTGCCCGATCGACCTTCTCCTGACGCAGCTTCACCATCAAGTGGTGGTTTTCCGGATCGTAGTTGACGTTGCCGGTAAGGTGCTGCTTCTCGATGCCCCCGATGCGATGCTCTAAGCCAGGCGTGCCTGGAATAGCATAGGGGCGGGCCAACGTTTCAGGATCGCGCGCATAGGGCATGAAGTTACTCGGGTCTGTGGCAAAAGCGATCTCAATCTTTGGCAAGTCAGCGATTTCGGGAACTGCCCATGGCTCAGCACCGTTTGCCAGGTAACCGTCCGAGAGATAGAAGACAGGGCTCATGTACTTAAACGCCAATCGCACGGCTTCAATTGCCATGTGGAAACAGTCGGCGGGTGTTGCGGGCGCCACCACGATTGCCGGACACTCGCCATTTCTACCCCAAACAGCCTGAAAGAGATCTGCCTGCTCAGTCTTGGTGGGTAAGCCAGTTGACGGACCGCCCCGCTGCACATTGATGATCACCAGCGGAAGTTCGGTCATCACTGCCAGGCCGATGGCTTCCTGCTTAAGCGCCACTCCCGGTCCGGACGTTCCCGTCAACCCAATTTGACCCGCAAAGCTTGCTCCGATTGCCGCGCAGACCGCGGCGATTTCATCCTCCGCTTGAAATGTTTTCACTCCAAAACTCTTGTGGCGCGCCAGCTCGTGAAGAATGTCAGATGCAGGCGTGATCGGATACGAACCATAGAACAGCGGTCGTCCCGCAAGCTGTGACGCGGTTACAAAGCCAATAGCGGTGGCCTCATTACCCGTGATCTTACGGTACTTACCCGGTGCGATCTTTGCTTTCTTGATGGTGAAATGGGTCGTGAAAACTTCAGTCGTATCGGCAAAGTTGTAACCGGTTTTCAGCGCGATCTCGTTGGCCTTCGCGAGTTCCGGGTTCTTCCCAAACTTGGAACGAATCCAGCCAAGCGTGTTTTCCATCGGCCGGTCGTAAAGCCAGTAGAGAACGCCAAGAGCGAAAAAGTTCTTGCAGCGATCGATCTCTTTGCGCGAGAGGTCTACATTGCCCTTCAGCGCATTCATATTGAGAGTCGTGATCGGCAACTTGTGAACGCGATAACCCGCCACCGTGCCATCCTCGAGAGGGTTCGCAGCGTAGTTAGCGTATTTCAAATTCTCGGGCGTGAAGCCGTCGGTGTTAACGATGATCGTGCCACCATCTTCCAGGTCCGGAAGGTTTACCTTCAACGCAGCAGGATTCATGGCCACAAGAACATTCGGTTGATCGCCGGGTGTCTTGATGTCCTGGCTCGAGAAGTTTAATTGAAAGCCGCTGACCCCCGGCAAACTTCCCGCGGGGGCGCGAATCTCAGCGGGAAAATCCGGGAGGGTCGAGATGTCGTTACCGACCACCGCCGAGGTGTTTGTAAATTGCGTACCCGTTAACTGCATTCCGTCGCCAGAATCTCCAGCGAAGCGGATAGTCACGGTTTCTAGTTCCTCAAGGTTCTTCTCGATGTGATCGACCGGTGTTTCGATGACAGTGCTCATGAGTGACTCGCTATTAGACCTTTCAAGGATTTATCGATTGCCCCGTTTGCTGATTGCCGATTGCCAATTGTCAATTGCCGAATGTTTGAACCTGATTTCCAATCGGCAATTGGAAATCGAAAATCGGCAATGTCTTCATCCACCATCCGTGCTGTTCATTACCTGATCAAGATTGGGCGGCAAGTTCATTGTCTCTTTAGGATAGCTTTCAGCCAGATAACTGATGACGTCAAAAACCGATATCGAGCCAACCAGCCCGTCATTCTTGACGAGCGGGACATTCCGGTAGCTCTTTTCGTTCATTACCGCCACCGCGTCTCCGATCGTTGCATCCGGTGTCAGCGTGGCGACCACGGGTGACATCCAATTGCTGACTGGCGCATTCATGTCAACAGGCTCGTCGATGACCTTCGTCAGCAGATCGCGTTCGGTAAAGATGCCGACGACACGCCCGTTTTCACACACTATCGCGCAGCCTCCTTCGTCCTCCTTCATGACTTCGATTGCCTTGGACAGAGGATCAGAACGCTCAAGACAGACGTAATCGTCCGTTTCCATCATACTGACAGAATCCCGCCGGGCGTGGCGCGACGACTCCGTCTTGGCGACAACTACTGAGGGTCCTTCGTCTGAGGCCGGCTGCTCTGCTGACATTAACGGATGCTCCGTAGGTACAGGAATTAAAACACTGGCGGAAACGCAGTCAAATTGTACCACAGACCATGCGGCTCAGGCATTTTGGGACTTCAGGAACCACGACAACGATCCCGCGAAAACACCCGAAATCGCACTAAAGCCCTTAGTGGCGGTTCGTGTGTTTTAGTGGATCGAAATGTCTTTAGCCCCGCCCTGCATAAAGCGCTCTCAGCTCCTTCTCGTAAGGCGACATCTCCGCGAGTTTCTCGATAACGCCAGGCAGGATCTGCAACACGTAGTCAATTTCCTCGGCGGTGTTATATCTACCCAATGAAAAACGGATTGAACCTTGCGCGGCGGTGTAGGGCACGTTCATCGCCCGCAATGTGGGTGAGGATTCATGGGTCGTCGAGTGGCAGGCTGAGCCGGTAGAAACACCAACGCCTGCCTGGTCCAGATGGACCATGATGTTTTCGCCTTCAACATATTCGAAGGATATGTTTGAAGTATTGGGCAGGCGTTTCCCACGATCTGCTGTTCCGTTCAAACGCGAGTTGGGAATCGTGGCAAGGATTTCATCCTCCAATCGGTCCCGGAGAGTCCTGATGGTCTCGTGCCCCTCTGGGTTCTTTGCCAGTTCACATGCCGCGCCCAGCGCGACAATGTTGGGCACGGCCGACGTCCCCGCGCGCCGCCCGCTTTCCTGGCTCCCGCCAACAATGAGGGGCGCAAGCTTGACGCCGCTCTTGATGTAGAGAGCGCCAATGCCCTGAGGCGCGTGTAGCTTGTGACCAGACAAGGCGAATAGATCCACTTCCAGCGTGCGGAGATTGATGGGAATTTTCCCGACGGCCTGGACACCGTCAACGTGAAACCTGGCGCTGGAACTCTGGCGTACAATCCGGCCAATCTCTGCGATGGGAAACAGCACACCTGTTTCGTTGTTTGCGAGCATTACAGATACCAACGCTGTATCGGGACGCAGCGCGGCGCGCAAACTCTCGGGATCAAGCTCACCGTTATGATCGACCTCCAGCCAGGTAACCTCGTAACCCTGACGCTCGAGTTGCGCACAGAGATTTCTCACCGCTTCGTGCTCCACGCGAGTGGTGACAATGTGTTTCCTTTCAGGATTCTCTTCGAGTACCCCGCGAATAGCCCAGTTGTCAGCTTCTGACCCGCAGGAGGTAAAAACAATTTCACTTGAATCGGCCGCGCCGATCAGTTCCGCGACTTGTTCACGTGCGCGCTCCAACGCGGCTTTCATTTGACGCCCCAGCGAATGCGCAGAAGATGGATTGCCGTAAAACTCAGCCAGGTATGGTTGCATCGCTGCAATTACTTCCGGCGCGACGCGAGTAGTTGCGTTGTTATCGAGGTAGATCATCTCATTTTCCATTTATCATTTGCCATTTACCATTCACCATTCACTATTCACTATTCACCGATAGAGGTTTCCCAGAAGGTCTTCAATCAACGAATAACACGAGCGGCAGCCGCCGCCTGCGTTACATGCCTTTGTTACTTCCGCAATCGTGCGCAAGCCGCCGGTCTTGATTTCATGTTCAATCCTTCTTTCGGAAACACAGAAGCAAGTGCAAATCAGCGCCTCCTCACCCTCCCACTCATCGCGCACCGAATCACTGTATTGCCTAATGGCTGACACCAACGCTTCGCAAGCGAGCGCAGGGCAATGCGCCTTGTCGGCGGGCAAGGACCCAAATTCACCTAACACTGAGTACTCGGGGCTTTGGGCCAGCGCCGCTGCCTCGCCAGTCGTTCTGTTCTTGACCAGTTCAGTCAAAACTGAAGCCGTGGCAATCAGGAAACTGCAACCCGCCGCCTTGAACCTTACTTCCCGAATGGTCTGCGCATTGTCAACTTGCAATGTAATGCGCAAAGTAGCGCCGCAGGCAAGAGAACCGGCTTTGCCTGTTGCATTGGCCGATTCAATATCTCCGATATTTTTCGGGTTGAGGAAATGCTTCTTAACGAGGGCTGAATCCATTGCGAAAGCCAAGCAAAGGCTAGCCGTGCTCTCAGTGTTTGTCAAAATCTGAGGTCCGGACTTCTAGACGATGACTTGAGAGCCCTCTAAATCAAGAGTAACCATTCAAGGTTGAGAGTCTCACAGGTCAGGAAGGTGGGCCGCCCCCGCTCAACTCTGGCAGCCATTCAAATCAAAGTAGAACTATTCAAGTCTAAAAATCTCACAGGTGAGGAAGGTGGGCTTGCCCCCGCCTCAAGGTGGAATAGCCTTCAGGATCACAGGAGACTCTAAGACTTGAGCTATTTTTTCTGAAGTGAAGGCTAATCAAGTTGAGCGGGGGCAAGCCCACCTTCCTCACC
>JBOGOU010000616.1:0-24047 GCA_050748205.1 Pyrinomonadaceae bacterium
GATCAGTTTCCTTGTCTGTTCTTTCGCTTCTTATCCGTTCTATCCGTGTTCATCTGTGGCTAATATAGTGCCGTGGCGCAGCGCGTCTAAACAGGGTTAGAACAGTCAGAAAAATGTTCCAACCGAAAGCCTTCTACAATCCCTCTGAACGTTTTTCACTGACAAGCAGGCGTAATCGAAACTTGATAGTAAGGTAAATCTTGCTATTCGGGATTCTGGCTCAAGGTTTGCTCTAATGCTGGAAAGGATCTCAGTTTTTAGGTTCAACGAATAATGCAAAGAGAACAATTCGCCGGGGCTGGCAAAACTAACACATCTATCCTTTCGCCATTGGAGCGGCGACTGACGCCGGTGATTCTGCCCAGGATACCGTCCTGGCTCGAGACTTATCATCTGACCATGATGACACTTGTCTGGTCGTTGCTGATCTTGCTCTTCAGCTATCTTGCCGCCGGCAACATCCGTTGGTTGTGGGCGGTTTCGTTAATGATCTTCTTTCAATACGTTACGGACCATTACGACGGGAAGGTGGGAAAATATCGAAATACAGGCTTGTTCAGGTGGGGGTACTACATGGACCACCTGCTCGACTATTTCTTTTTGTGCTCCGTCATAATCGGCTACGCGTTCATACTGCCAGAGAAATCCCGCTACCAGCTTCTATTCCTGCTGGCAGTTTTCGGGGCCTTCGCGGTAAGTACGTTCCTGGCATTTTCAGCAACCGATCGCCTGACCATCAGCTATTTGAAACTTGGGCCCACCGAGTTCAGAGTCGCCCTTGTCGTCATCAACACACTTCTGATTCTCTTTGGTAAGCGATACATGATTAGCGGGCTCAAATATGTCAACGCCGGCGCCGTGCTGGGTCTCTGCTGGATGGTTTACCACACCCAGAAGAAGATCTGGCAACTTGACATGCAACAGAAAGAGCGCGAAGCGGGCCGGAACGCGCCTGTTGTAAAAACCTACGCGGTCGCAACAGAGGTGTATGTATTTACGGGCCTTCCAGAACCTGTTTCTACCGTTACCCAATCCAATTCGCTGCCAATTTCGTAAATAATCTGACGGAATCTTACCCAGCTCCCGATTCAAGGAACCTGCGGCCCCTCCTTTGCAAGATAAGCGGGCGATTGACGTTCTTATGAAGAATCCGGGAACTCCAGGAAGGAAAAAACGTTTTAGAGTATCAAGCACTAAACAAAGGTAAACAAACAAATGTCAGGGAAGAAGACAGTTCGAGTTATCAAAAAAGGCGAAGCAAAACGCCCGGCAAAGGCCCAACCGAAGGCAAACACCGCGCGTGATGCCGCGCGCGAAATGGTTCAAACCGTAACGAATTGGGTTAATGAATTACAACAAAAGCGTAGGGCTGAAACTGCCAACGCCCTCAAGTTTTTGTCCGACAGCCCTCGACCCAGCGAGGTTTAGAATCTCCCGGAGGTCATCCGACTTTCCGGTTCCGCAGACAAAATCTTTAATCCGGGTGACGAAACCGGCTGAGTCCCGTTTCCCTCTGGCCGTCGAGAGATCAGCGATGCTGAGCAGTAACTCAAGCTGCGGTCACACGAGGTGAGTAACACCATGCGGTAAGCGGGTGGGTCTAACTCCCGCAGCAACTCATACCGTGGTCCTCTGAGGTCAGTTAGGACTGCTGATTGACACCGTTCAGTCGCAGCTATAGCATCACAAAAAGCCTCAAACAGTGAACATCTCCACTTCGGGGGAAACTTGTCAAATGGCGACACGAGGATCACGGCGGAAGAGAGCCAGACAAAAGGAGCGACCGATTTTCGACAGTATCCGAAAGCCCTCCGCTCCACCTGGACACCCTATGAGCCACGCTAAGCCGGAGGAGAAAGCCAGACCGGCGGGTCGCAAGGCCAAACACAAGCAGAAGCCGGAAGTGGCAGAACCGGAAGACCTAAGCTGAGGTCCTGGTTTTAAGATGCCTCCAGGATCTAACGGCGAACGATCCACGAATTCACACGAAATACCACTAAAGAGCATTTCGTGTTGGTTAGTGTGATTTAGTGGATCGAATGCTTTTACTTTTCAATCGAGACGGCCAGTTCTAAATTACAAATGGCGGGTCAAAGTTCCGAGTCAGAAACGCTGATCGCGCGTGCTTTTGTGCAACAGGCCCGCGAACTCTTGAAGGATCAATATCTCCCGAGGCTTGAACGCTGTTTGGAGAAACTGACCGACGAGCAGATTTGGTGGCGCCCGAATGAGGACTCAAACAGTATCGGGAATCTCCTGTTGCATCTTTCAGGTAACGCTCGCCAGTGGATTGTTAGCGGCTTGGGAGGGGAGATTGATAATCGTGTGCGCCAGCGGGAATTTGACGAGCGCGCGAGTATCCCGCGCGCCGAGCTCCGAACGCTCTTGAAAGGCACTCTTAAAGAAGTTGATGCGGTCCTGGCAAGTTTTGATCTAACTCGGCTGCTCGAGCAGCGTCAAATTCAAGGAACGAGCGTAACGGCTCTCGCAGCGATCTTTCATGTAACAGAACACTTCTCGATGCATACGGGTCAGATAATTTTACTTACGAAGCAACTGACCGCGTCCGATCTGCACTTCTATGATTTTGAAGGGGATGCGCCGGTGCAACGTTGGCGTTCTAACCGTTCTTAACGTGCTAGTTAATCTCGGCACCCGTCAATTTTTCGTTTCTAGATATTCCAGGACACCCTGGTCACTCTACTCACAGTTCTCCCAAATGAGGCTTTGTATGTTTCGTCGCGTATTAACCCTCTCAATACTGCTTCCTTGCGTTTTGTTTGTTACGCTTACAGTTGTTGCCTCTCTAAGAAGTCAGAAGAAAACACCTCAAGTCAAGTTCGACAAATCCCAATATCCGATTGTTGAAGAATCGCAATCTAGAAGTAGTGATGCTACTGAGCGTGCCAAGATTGAAATCAAGGCGCGCCGTTTCCGAATGGCTTTGCCCGCAGTTTCAAATCCCAACATTACAGTGGCCAAATAAGATTTAAGGACGGTAATACGTTGTGGGTCTATAAGACATCGCTAGGAATGCCTCAAATCGGTCAACAGTATGTGTTCTTCCTGAAAGCTATAGATGAGGACTTCGATTTACTTACTGCGTACGAAATACGAGACGGCAAAGTCGCTCCCCTGGATGGCGGGACTCCTAATTTTAAAGTTTACGAGAATGTGAGCGAAACGGATTTCCTCAACACCCTACACCAAAGAATAGCCACCCTTTCTAAATCGGTCCTCAAGGCGGGCCGTGCTCACCAATTTGTGGGTAGCTGTCAAAACGAGGCTCCAGTCGCGATGGACCTGCTCTACTTACTTTTTGATGAATATTTATAGGTCTGCCGGTATTGTTGCCAAAGCCAGTGCCATCGCCAAAGTTGATTTGTTGAAAATATAGTTTAAGAAATCTTGGTTCAGCCTTGCCCTCCCTGACTTTAAGGGTATCCCAACCCTTTGCGTCGCTTTCTGATATTTTGAAGGTATGTTTCTCTCCAGGCTTAATCGGAACATCTTCAGGAAGCAGTGGTTCTGAGAAGTCTTTTAGCTGAACTCTTCCATACTTAAGCCAAAACCCAACATTTGCTCCTTGAAACTTGACGCCAACCAAGAAGACGTACATATCCATATAGTAAATTGGTTTGTCGGAAATATTCGTTACTTCGATTTCCAATTCGTGAACCCATTTTTCACTTGTTACGTTCTGTACATCAAACGCCAAAGGCAGCTTAGTCGGTACGCTATTGTAGAGTTTCCTTTCCGGCCCGCCGAAAATTCGCGGGTCTTCAGCAAGTCTTTGACCCGTCACTACACCAGTTGCACCGGGTAGAACTGAAATTAGCGCTAACACTGCTATTCTCATAACCAATTTGTAGAGGTGATTTGAGGAGGGATTGTGAGTCATATCGAGTCTCTTTTAGAGGGTTGAGGGTAATTCAGGGAACGGAGACGAACTTTACGTTTAGACGCTGATGCCACTTATACTCTCGTCAATGCTTTGAAGTCAATACCATCCGGTTCACATACCATCCGGTTCCTTTCCTGACCAGTATGGAAATCAATTCCGCTATCGTGCAAAGGTCAAAGACAACCGGGATGCGCAATTGGGGCGCTGGGCCTGGGATGTGTTTCTGGTAACTGCTCCGTAAAAATAAGGCTGCGCTCATTTCGGGTCATCCTGGTGACGAAGATGCTCTCGGAAAAAGATCTCGGCTTTTACGATTTTTCGACAGGGGCTCCGGTCCACACGTGGGAAAAACCGAAACGCGGGCGCCCACCTAAAACTTCTTCAATGCAGTCGGCTGTCCTTGTGCAGTTTCAAAACCCACTCCGAGCCGTCGCAGTAGCCCGACTGTCAAGGAGGGCTCGCAAGATCAGTAGCCCTCCAGCCACGATGTCCGCGCTCCCCACTTGAGTCACTCCTCCGTCACTTGAGGAGCCCTCCTTAACAGTTGGGCTACTGCCCCGATGTTCTGAGTAGGTGGGATTTGAAACCGAACCGGTACCCCCTCGACTTCTTACTTTCAAAACTCTCCAATTCGTGCTTAATATAGTCGTGGAATTAATCACGAGCTGTGGTCATTGCTTTCCACGTTCGCCAGGCCGCGAACCTGTGAGTAAATGAATTGATGTGGCAGCGCACCTTGCGCGTGATCCCACGGGCGAGACGCCCGTGCCACTGTTCAAGTTCGAAGATTCAGGAGGCTAGATCCGAATGACCTACGTGGTTGCAGAACCATGCGTGAATTGCCGTTACACTGATTGTGCGTTGGTCTGTCCCGTTGAAGCTTTTCATATCGATGACGACATGCTCGTCATTCATCCGGAAACATGCATCGACTGCGATGCCTGCGTTCCTGAGTGTCCCGTAGAAGCAATCTTTGCGGAGGACAAAGTACCGGCAGAATGGACACAGTTCACCCAGCTGAACGCAGACCGGGCGCTCAGTGGTTTGCCGACAATCACTGCCAGGCTCGACCCGCTTTGCGAGCAGTAAGTTAATGAAGAAGAAAACCAAGCGACTGCTCGGCGGTCTGGCGTTGGCGGCCGGAGCATTGGGCGCAGCGAGCACGTTTTTAGGCAGGAAGAAAAAAATGGCAGAGAATCGGCAACAACCTTCAAGCAATCCGAGAGATGTATGGGCGCGGCCAGGGATGATGGTTACATTTCGAGCCGAGTTAATGCCCGGGCGCGAACGCGAAGAAAGAACGTTCCGGGTTAAAGAATTGCTACCGAGTAGGCGCGTGCTGCTTGATGGCGTAGCCGGCGAGCATGCGGAGAATGAGTTTGTGCCGATTCGCTAATGTCCTACCAGGTATAAGTTCTACCGGGCTCCATCACGCGCAACTTGGGAATATTCAGCGCGTTAAGTTCCTCAATAATCTCTTCGCGGTAAGCAGGCTTGAGATGGACCGCAAGAATGTCGAGTCCATTATGGCGTAGTTTTTTCAACTCCTTGCCGAGGGAAGCAGGCGTGAAATGCCGGGAGACTTCCGCAAGTTTCGCCATTGAATTCGGGAATGAAGCCTCAATCAACAATGCATTTATTTGTGGTGTACGATTTATTACCTTCCAAAACTCATCAGTCTCGGCAGTGTCAGAGCTGAAGGCAATCGTGCTTTTGCCATCGGAAACGATCAGGCCGACAGTCGGCACAATGTGGTTTACCGGTAAGGCTCGCACCGTCAGGTGGGCCAACTTAAACTCCTTACCATCGGGAATCGGCACGTATTCCATTACCGGACCAAAGTCGTTCTTGAGACCAGAGAACCGCGGATAAACATTCCAATTAAAGACATCGCGTTCCAGCAGCGAGATCACTTCGGCAGTGGCATACACGCGTACAGGCTGTTTTAGCGTGGGGTAGAGGTCGTCGATGAAGATCGGCAGGCTCGCAATGTGGTCCATGTGCGGATGGGTTACGAGTATGTCTCTGACAGTGTCGCGTTGCTCAGCAGTCAAGGCGATCGCAATACTGCCGGCATCGATCGCCACGCAATCGTCGATGAGATAGCAGGTCAGACGTTGGTCGGGAGTCGCATGGCCGTGGCCATCGAAAGTGCTGGGTAATAGTTGAACTCTCACGGGTCTGCTCGGGCGAAAAAGACCGTCGCGCCGCTTGGTCTAGTATAAGCGAACAGCAACAAATCTCGCGAGCTTTGTTTTTTGCTCTAGATATTAGCCCTGGCGCAGTCGCTGAAGCAGATTGTGCAAGGCCGCCTGGTAGAGCGCCTCACGTTCGCGGGCATCCTGTCTGGAAATACCACGGGCCACACGGCTGCGATGGAAGGCAAGCTCGCTGGCCATCTGGTTCGCTTGCCGGGAAGCCCGCCAGCTTCCAACCCCGCCGCGAGAGAACGCGTTGAATGAAGCGCCCATTCGTCCTCTAATTGTGCAGAGTTGGTCATACTCTTTCTGCGTCAGCAACCCGCCTTGAAAGTCCGGCTGAAGAAACTCGCGAACCACTTGTCCCTCTCTTCGCAAAGCGAGAAAGATCACCACCAGTATGATGACGAAGGCGGGAACCATTATGACTAGATAAGCAAGCAAGAAACCCACGCCACCGAAAATCGCAACTGAACCGTTCCAGATACTGTGCATCGCGATGGCCAGCAAGAGCCCAACAACAGGCGCCACGAGCTTCAGCACCATACTGCGTGATTGCCGCGCGACGCCGAGTCCAATTCCAGTCATGCTGGTGAATAGAGGGTGAGAAAAGGGGGCTATTGTTCCGCGGAGAATAAAAACTGCTGTCAAACCGCCACCGCCACTCTCGAGGACTGCACGGCCGTAATATTGAATGTTTTCGGTCATGGCAAAACCAAGTCCCGCCATTCCGGCATAGACAATGCCATCGACCACGCCATCAAACTCATCTCGTTTGAAGTAGAGAATGAAGAGAATAAGGCCCTTTGCAGTCTCTTCAACAATCGGTGCGGAGACTACGGCGCCAAACGTTTCGCCGGCTTCTGCGCTCTCCGTCACCACAGCCACTATTGTGGAACTGGCGGTATTGAAAACAAAGGCTACAAAAACCGCAACAAGCGCTCCCCAAAGGAATGCTGTGGCTAGCATCCAGAAAGGCTCCGACTCGTACCGGTCAATCCAAAGTACAAGCATCAGATACAGGGGAACCGGCAGCGTGGCGGAAACGAATCCAATTAACAGAGCTACTGGCCCAGTCTCAAATCCGATTAGCAGAAGGACCAGGAGGCCGAGAAGTAGAGCGACAAGACCGGCCGCTACAGCGAGCACGATCTTGAGAGCGCTCTTGTGACCGGACGGGTTTATCGCACTGACAGGCGCCAGATTTGGATTTTGCGGGTACATGTCTGTCGTTCGCCGGTTCGTTGCTATCGAGCCGGTCAGTATATCTAGATTTACCTTCAAAGGACGAATATTTACGCGGCGTGGTAGGGCTCAACTAAAAGAACTGTAAGTCGTATCTTGAATGCCGGCATCCGGTCGCTACTGCTCCCGGTTCCGTATTTCAGTGGCGCCAACCAACTGAACTCTCCCAAGTCTCTTCAGAATCAAGGTCGAGAGCTCACCGGGCGCAGGTCTGGGCCCTGCCGCCGTCGATGGAATAAGTGGCGCCGGTAACCCAGGAGGCCCGGTCAGACGCCAGAAAGAAAATGAGCTCGGCAATTTCATTCGCGTCTCCCACTCTACCGAGCGGGTGAGTTTGCTTGGAGTGATCCAGAAAAGCTGCGTACTGTTCATCCGACATTCCGCCGCGCCGGTGGATATCCGTAACTACAACACCCGGATTGACCGCATTGACGCGAACGCCTTTCGCGGCCAGCTCAAGCGCCGCGCAGCGAGTTAACTGGTCCACGCCAGCTTTTGAAACGCAGTAAGCAAGAACGCCAGGGAAGGCCCGCAACCCGGTGACGCTGGACACATTGACGATGTTGCCGCGCCTTTCCACCAAGGCGGGCGTGGCCTTCTGCATGAGATTAAAGACGGCTCGTAAGTTGATGTTTAGCATGGCGTCCCAGGATTCCAGAGAGCTGGTTTCGATGGTTCCCGACGCGATGTGTCCGGCTGCGTTAACCAGGACATCGATTCCTCCGAAATGCTTTATAGTTTGCGAGACAACTCTATCCGCCTCTGCTTCCAACGACAGATCCGCTCGCAGCCCAAGAATCTTGCCGCCTATTCGCTCGACCTCGCTTGATAAGCTTTCGAGCGCCTCTTCTTTCCTTCCTACGGCCGCCACTCGTGCGCCGGCCGCCGCGAACTTCAACGAACACGCCCGTCCGATACCCGATGTCGCTCCTGTTACAATCACTGCCTTTTCCGAGAACTCTGCGTCCATTTCTTCGATCCTCTTTTTGTCAGACTTAATTGTGGTTTTCTGGCTGCGACCATATATTGACAGAGGCAGCCCAAAAAGTTGACTATTATGTGTAACATGCTTGTGCGGAGGGCATAGGCTGTGAACACTTAGCAAGCTGTGCCCGCGCGGGACACAACAGACTGATGAAGTATTGAACACCCCCCTCTGAGGGAATGGTTTGGCCAACAACCCTGCTGATCAGTTCTTTCCGAGAACGGCGCGCTCGCATATGCGAAGCTCGGGAGATGGAACGCGCGGTCGCTCGCCTCGTAGTCGCATGCCTTCGAGCACAGGATACATGATCGCGGCATTCGCAGCGGCGGTGGGATTGTTCTTTGCTCTGTGGTGGATGCTGATCGTCGGAGGTGACGAAGCCCCCTGGGTTCCGGCCGGCCTCGCTGCCTGTGTGGTGTTGCTCGTGGCGTTGTCAGCGCGCGAGGTTGTTATGCGTCGCGCCTGGACTCGATATCTGCTTGAGCAAGGCGGTCCCGAGCGCTCCGCCAGACCAAACACTCAGAAGGGCAATGCTTCCAAGAAGAGCTACTCCGGTTCGTTGCACACGGCAGCCCTTGCCGCAATTCAGAAACAGTCGGCAGAGGCAGATAAGGGTTCATCGCCTGAGTCTCATCTAGAAGTTTTTCAACTGTGCCAGAGCTACCTGGAAAGCACTGAGGAAGCCCTGCGATCAAACGGTGTTGCGGGTGAGAAGAGGATGGCTATGCGCGCGGGCCAGGAGCGAGTGCGCTCACTCGAGAAGCACCACTTGCTGACCTGGGCACGAGATTCGTCTCGAGCACTAACCCACGAGGCCCAGAGGCGTGCTCGCATGTCGGACAAGATCGAAACTGCAGGTCGTGCTCTGGAGTGCCTCGACTCTGCCCTGAAGGTTTTTCCCGGAGAGCAAGAGCTAAACGAGTCGAAGCTAGCGATTCGAGAGTACATCGCCTCGGTGAAGGTCGGCCACTGGGTAGAGCTTGCGGAGCGCGCGGCATTTAAGGGCCATTACAGGCGGGCCATTGATCGATACAAGGATGCACTCTTCTACCTGCAGCGTGAGTCAGTCAAAGAGGAAGTGCGCCAAACCGGTGCAGAGAGAATCGACCGGGAAATTGAGGCGCTGCGAACTCGTTTGAAGTCTGCGACGAAGGCTCGTGACGAGAGGACCAATATTCGAAATCCCGAAGGAGACGGCGCGGCTGAGTGATCTCGCAAAGGTGTCCCAAGTGTCGTGGGTCGCGTATCAGACGGGGCTATAAGCCTACTCCGTTGCTGCTACGCTTGTTTGGCATCTATAACCTTTTGTGCGATCATTGCAACTTGCTTTTTAGGGGTTTTGCTTTGCCCGGCACGGTGCAAAGACGAAGGAATGCAAAGCACCGTAACCAATACGGTTGAGGCCCGCGAGGCGTTTGGTCGCTGCAGGTCAAGTTCACTTCTGAGCTGTTAGGTAAGCCCCCTGTCCAAGGTTCGCTTTTCTGAGGTTTTCGCTATGAAAGTTAGAATACTTCCATTGTTAACTCTCCTCGCTTGTATTGGGTTCATGCTTACTGTCCGGGCGCAGGACCCGGGAATAGGCCAGATTCAGATTCAGACGCCTCAGCAGATGGCTGGCGTTGAAACTCAGGGGATTAGAAACTACCTGCTCGGTCCTGGTGACGTCATCGACGTGAGAATCTTTGGACAGCCTGACCTGAACACCCTTGCCGAGGTCGACAGTGATGGCAACATCAGCTCCCTGCCTTTCCTGGAGACGCCTATTCCAGCCAAATGCCGGTCAGAGAAGGAAGTGCAAAAGGCCATTGCGACGGCCTATGAAAAGTATCTGAAGAAGGCCCAGGTGAGTGTGCGCATTCAGCAAAGGAATAGTCGGCCGCCAGCTACGGTTTTCGGCGCGGTTCGTCAAGCTACCCGGGTGCAAATGCAGCGTAAGGTTCGACTCAACGAATTGATGGCCGTCTCCGGAGGCTTCACCGAGCGCGCGGCGGGAACAATTCAGATTCTTCACACGGAACCGCTGATGTGTCCCGGACCCGGCGAGGAAGCTGAAGCCGCTCCCATCGATTGGACGAATGCTCAGCTAAAGGTGGTAAAGATCTCCGATCTCAGGACCAATAAGGTCGAGGCTAATCCTGTTATCCGCCCCGGAGATTATGTTCTGGTGACCGAAGCGGAACCCGTCTACATCACCGGCAGTGTCGTTTCACCACAGGGGATCTTCATGCGAGAGCACCTCACTCTCGGTCGCGCCCTCGCGATGGTCGGAGGCGCCAGGAAGGAAGCAAAAATCTCCGACGTTCGAATCTACCGCCAGAAGCCAGAGACAGGTGAACAAGAGACAATTCATGTGGATTTCTCCGCGATCAAGAAGAACCAGAAACCAGACATTAAACTTCAAGCCTACGACATCATCGACGTCCCCGAAGCAGGTTTGCTTTCATCAGGACGTCTGGGGCAAACGCTTTTGAGCGCGGTAACTGGAAGCTTCAGCACGGCGCTTACATCCACGGGGCAGATTCTGCCAACTCGGGTTCTATATTAGCGATGAGTGTAGGAGCATCTGAATGACCGGAAAAGCAAACTTGTCGAGAGGGCGCAGGAGAATCTTTACCTTCGTTTGGATAGCGGCCCTCGCTATTCTTATTGTCACCTTGATATATCGCGAGATGACCGCAGTTCTCTACATCCTCGCAACCCTGGGCGTAACGGCGCTACTTGTTGTTGTGGCACTGGCTGATTTGGCCCATCCGGACAAGATCTCAAGCGATCGGACCTCGAATACATGATGCAGCAGCCGTTGGAGGCGGCTCTAAGTTCTTCTCACCGAACTAATCCGCGCCCCTGGGGTCTGTCGGCGGCGTAATATCTGAAACGAATGCTAGTCCGGCGCAGGCTGATTCCTCCCACTTCCTTAGATAATTTCACAATTCTTAAGCGCACAGGTTGTTGAAAGTTTGGGCGTCCTGTTGCATAATCCCGCTGCGTTCACCTCCCCGGTGGACGAAGTGGTCGCGTGGGGTGAGGACACGTGGCCTTAGGGTGGGAGCTGTGGGAGGCTCCCGCCCGCTTTTTTTGTGCCAGTTTGTTCCGCCTCACGATCCATCTAGTCCTCTTGACGTAAGTGGCAATCAGCGTAGAATTCCACGATAAAAACCAGACAGGGAGAGGCCGGTGTTGTCACCGGCATTTTTGCGGGCCAACAAATGGTTTTGTCGCGGCAATTACGGAAGAAAGTCAAACTCTGGTTATTTAGAGGAGGAAGAGAAGCCGGTACCTTCGAGGGGCCTGGCGCAACTAAACACAAGCAGCATCACTGGTGGCAGGTGATGTGCTTAACAGGTGTGGATTACTTTTCTACTCTCGGTTACCAGCCGGGGATTGCGTTTCTCGCCGCTGGTATTCTCTCTCCAATCGCCACACTGGTTTTGGTGTTGCTTACGCTCTTTGGAGCGTTGCCGATGTATTGCCGCGTCGCGGCGGAAAGCCCACATGGCGATGGATCGATCTCGATGCTGGAAAACTTGCTTTCTCGCTGGAAGGGAAAGCTATTCGTGCTGGCCCTGCTTGGATTCGCAGCCACCAGTTTTATTATTACGATAACCCTCTCGGCAGCAGACGCAACCGCTCACATTGTCGAAAACCCATTCGTAATCGAACATATTCAATTTCTGCACCACCGGATTGCAGTCACCTTAATCCTCATAGCAGCTCTGGGTGCGATATTTCTCAAGGGGTTCAAGGCAGCAATCGGAATCGCCGTGTTTCTTGTCGCCGTCTACCTCACGCTGAATTTAGCCGTTATCATCACGGGCTTTCATGAAATCCTGGTAAATCCGACGACGGTCTGGAGTTGGAAAACGGCGCTTTTTCAAACATACTGCAACCCCTTACTGATGATCGGTACAGCCTTCATCGTCTTTCCAAAACTCGCGCTTGGTTTGTCGGGTTTTGAAACCGGTGTAGTAGTCATGCCGTTAGTGCGTGGCGACAGAGAACTCAGCCCGCGAGAGGTGGAGTCTATTCAATTGACTCGCAGCGCCCGCGCGAGCGTCGAGCCCTCTGCCCAGCGACTCCTGGAGGGTCGCATTCGTAACACGCGCAAACTACTTACTAGTGCCGCATTGATTATGAGTTTCTTGTTGGTTGCCAGCAGCGTTGTGACTACTCTGCTCATCCCGGCCGATGAGTTTCGACCCGAAACGGCAACACAAGAGGCTGGGAAAGCGAATGGTAGAGCGTTGGCATATCTGGCCCACGTTTACCTGGGCGATGTCTTCGGTACTGCTTACGATTTGAGCACGATATCTATCCTCTGGTTCGCCGGTTCTTCGGCGTTAGCTGGACTCCTCAATATTGTTCCTCGTTACCTGCCGAAATATGGAATGGCGCCCGAATGGGCACGTGCTACGCGCCCTCTGGTCGTTGTCTTCACCGGAGTCTGTTTTGTTGTCACTGTTTTATTTAGAGCTGATGTGGACGCGCAGGGTGGCGCCTATGCAACGGGCGTACTGGCTCTCATGACTTCGGCCGCTATCGCCGTTACTCTATCAGCTCGCAGACGGCGCCAGCGCGTGCAGTGGTTATTCATGCTAATCGCACTGGTGTTTGCCTATACGACTGCATTGAACATCATCGAGCAGCCGGAAGGTATAAAGATCGCCCTCATCTTCATCGTCGCTATTGTGATCAGTTCCCTGGTTTCGCGCGTCTGGCGAACGACGGAATTGCGGGTGGAGCGCGTTGAACTCGACGATACTGCTCGCGAATTCATACGCCAGGCCGCTAAGGGCACGATTCGCATAATTACCAACCGTCGTGACACAGGCGACGCTCTTGAGTATCAACTCAAGGAGTCAGAGAAACGGACAGATAACCATATCCCTCCTGGTGAGCCCATACTCTTCTTCGAGGTGACACCCGGTGATGCGTCGGAGTTTTCCGGTGTACTGAGAATCAGAGGAGAGAGGATTGATGGATACCGGGTCCTGCGTGCGGAGTCTCCGGCAGTTCCCAACGCGATAGCGGCCTTCCTGCTGTTTCTGCGGAATGAAACCGGAAAGCTGCCACATGTTTATTTCGGCTGGAGCGAAGGGAATCCGCTTTCCTATCTCATGAAATACATTGCCTTTGGTGAGGGAGACACGGCGCCTGTCACTCACGAGGTCCTTCGTCAAGCGGAGAAGGATCCCGAGCGGCGGCCCATCGTACACGTGGGCGGCTGAAACGCGGCGTTGGAAGGGAATGGACAGGTTGCTTCGGGATCGTTGCGGGAGTAAGATCACTGCCGTTTGAAAACCTAATTGTCTGCCGAAGCCGTTTGCGTCTTTAGAACGCCAGACAGCGCGGGGGAACCACACTTCGCTAGAATGCGAAGCGGGGCGAATGGTGAAGGTCGTCATTTCGGGCGACTCACTTAGAACACTTCCAGTTCGAGCCCGTCAGCTAACCTCGTAGGCCAACCGGAAGGGCAGTGCCGCGGTCTGTCGAAAGGCGCGGAGCTGATTGCTCCGGGCCTTTTTTGTTTTCTGCCTGTCCAATAACTCGAGAAGCGATGCCGAAAAGCCTATCCGGAAGAACCGCCCGCAGACGCCTCCAGCTTTGGTTGTACGGGGGCGGTGTTCAGCGAGACACAGTTCACGACCGTCCTGCCAAGCATCGACAGCATGCCTGGTGGCAGGTCATGTGCCTCACTGGGGTCGATTACTTTTCAACGCTCGGTTACCAACCTGGCATCGCGTTTCTTGCTGCCGGCGCGCTTTCTCCGGTCGCTACGCTGGTGCTGGTACTCCTCACGTTATTTGGTGCTCTACCTATCTACAACCGGGTAGCTGAGGAGAGTCCTCATGGAGAGGGCTCGATTTCGATGCTCGAGCATCTCTTGCCACGCTGGAAAGGCAAACTCTTCGTCCTCGTGCTGCTGGGTTTCGTTGCTACCGATTTTGTTATCACCATAACCCTCTCGGCGGCAGATGCGACGGCCCACGTTATTGAAAACCCTTTCACTCCAGTGTTGCTAAAGCACCAGATAGGAGTGACGCTGGCCTTACTTCTTTTCCTCGGAGCTGTTTTCTTGAAAGGCTTCAAAGAAGCCATTGGAATCGCGGTGTTTCTAGTTGCCGTCTATCTACTCTTGAATTTGATCGTGATCGGCTTTGGTCTTTATGATCTCTTTACGCACCCCTATCACTTTCCCGAGTGGAAAAGGGCCCTGCTAAGCCACCCACGTGTTAATGGCAACCCCTGGATGATAATCGTTGTTTCACTGATCATTTTCCCCAAGCTGGCGCTTGGCCTATCGGGTTTTGAAACTGGAGTGGCAGTAATGCCGCTGGTGCAGGGTGACAAAGAATTAAGCGAAGCTGACTGGAAAACCATTCACTCGACCAGAACCGGCCGCCAACCCCAAGCTGACGCGACAGCCTTGCTCCGGAGTCGCATAAAAAACACGCGTAAGTTGCTACGCACAGCAGCGCTAATCATGAGTGTGATGCTCATCACCAGCAGTCTTGTGACAACCACACTCATTCCGGCCGAAAAGTTTAATGAGGGAGGAGAGGCAAACGGCCGCGCCATAGCTTATCTGGCTCACTACTTCTTCGGCGACATTTTTGGTACGTTCTACGACCTTAGCACCATACTGATATTGTGGTTTGCCGGCGCCTCTGCCATGGCGGGCCTGTTGAGTATTGTTCCGCGGTATCTGCCTCGTTTCGGTATGGCGCCGGATTGGGCCAGAGCAACGCGTCCACTTGTGCTGGTCTTCACGGGTATTGCTTTCGCGGTAACTTTGATTTTTAGGGCTGACGTTGACGCACAAGGTGGCGCCTATGCCACAGGCGTATTAGTGCTCATGACGTCCGCGGCCATCGCGGTCACGTTATCGTCATATCGTAAAGGCGGCCACTGGCGCGTTTTCCTCCTGATCGCGATCGTCTTCGTCTACACGACCGGGCAAAACATTCACGAACGGCCGGAAGGAATCAAGATCGCTTCGTTCTTCATCCTTATCATTGTTCTTACTTCTCTCATATCCCGCGTATGGCGCAGCACAGAGTTGCGTGTTGACCGGGTGGAGTTGGACGACGTGGCGCGTGATTTCATGCGGGACGCCGCAAAAGGCACAATACGTATCATCAGCAACCGGCGCGATCGCGGTGATGCCAGTGAATATCGTCTTAAAGAGCACGAGAAGCGCACTGACAACCACATTCCTCCTGATGAGCCAATACTGTTTTTCGAAGTCACCCCAGGTGATGCTTCTGAATTTTCCGGAGTTCTAACGATACGTGGTGAGAGAGTCAATGGTTTTCGCGTCTTGCGAACAGTCGCACCTGCGGTCCCTAATGCGATTGCGGCATTCTTGCTCTTTCTCCGTAATGAGACAGGCAGGCTCCCTCATGTCTACTTTGGCTGGAGCGAGGGGAACCCGCTCAGTTACCTGTTGAAGTATATTGCCTTTGGCGAGGGCGACACTGCGCCTGTGACCCATGAAGTCTTAAGGCAAGCGGAAAAGGATCCTGAACGCCGTCCTATAGTTCATGTTGGTGGTTAGAGATGGGGATGCACTCAGGTGGTTTCGGCGTTACGACTGGCAAGGAAGCAGGAGCGGCAATAAACCGGGCGTCCCTGAGAAGGATAAAAAGGAACCGTGGTTTGTTGCCCACACTGGGCACATTGAACTGAAACTTCGATCCGCTGGCGAATTCCCGACGACTGTGCCGCCGCAATTGCCGCAAGCCGTTCGTTCTTAGCTTGCTTACAGGGCTTGCAACGCTTTGGTTCGTTTTTCAGTCCCTTGTCGTGAAAGAAAACCTGCTCTCCACCGGTCCAGATAAAATTTTCTCCGCAGTCTACGCACTTGATGGCGCGATCCTGATACTCGCTTTCAGGATTCGCTTGCACTTCGCCGGCGAATTCGATTTGTGACATGATGTAGGCTCCCTGGATCGCTCACGGACGATTCCCGTTTAGGTGGCTCAATAGCAGCGGCTAGGTAGACTCAAAGGGAAGCCGCGGCTCTCCACAATCGAGGATTTGGGGAGGTCTGAAGCCGCCATGTGCGACTGACGTTGCGTGAAAAGTATAACTATGGCGAAATTGTGTCAAGACCGGGACAGCTTAATCTTAGTGGCAGGGTCAACCCGCCCTTGGGGCACCACGAACCGAGGCGTGCCGTCGCCGGCGTCTAATATTGCAATCAATGGGAGAAACAACGGTGGCTGAACCCTATCCCCTAGCAATCGATAAGGCTCATCTCCTCCGAGGCGTGGACAAAATGAAGGTACTTGTCTTGGGCTCTGGCGGCCGCGAACACGCAATCGTTTGGGCACTTAAGAAAACTTCCCAGCAGCCAATCGAGCTCTACTGCGCCCCAGGTAACGCGGGGATTGCTCAATTCGCCGAGTGTGTTCCGATCCCAGCAAAAGCTCACGAACCGCTAGTTCATTTTGTAAGAGCGAAGTCGATAGACCTGACTGTGGTTGGTCCGGAGGCCCCTTTGGCAGCCGGCATAGTTGACGAGTTTGAGCGCAATGGCCTGGCGATTGTTGGCCCAACGCGGAATGCTTCTCGCCTTGAGTCGAGCAAGGTGTTTGCTAAAGATTTCATGTCTCGGCATAAGATACCCACCGCTGAGTACCGTGTTGCCGGCTCGATGACTGAGGCTTTGCAGATCCTGCGGAGTGGCCTGTTCGGCTCAGCCGATGAGCGCCGGGTTATTAAGGCTGATGGCTTGGCAGCGGGTAAGGGTGTTGTTGTGGCTAACTCGCAGGCTGAGGCTGAACAAGCCGCGCTAATGCTGATAAGCGGAGAACTGGCAGGCCTGGACGCCGCGCGTCAGGTTGTGATCGAGCAAGCCCTTCAAGGGCCAGAAGCGTCTGTGCTGCTGTTCGCCGATGGAAGGGACTATACCTTGATGCCTGCGGCTCGCGACCACAAACGTATTGGTGAAAAAGACACCGGACCAAATACGGGCGGGATGGGCGCTGTTACAGACGTCTCGGTTATTGATCCCGAGACGCTAGAACGCATAGTTCGTGAGATTGTAGGACCTACTCTTGAAGGTGCCCGAGCGGAAGGCTTTCCATTTCGCGGCGTTCTCTTTCTCGGACTGATGTTAACAACCGACGGACCAAAGCTGTTGGAATACAACGTCCGCTTCGGTGACCCTGAAACTCAGGCAATACTGGTGAGACTAAGGACCAGTCTTCTTGATATTTTTGACGCCATTAGAAGCGAGCGCCTGGGAAACATCAGAGTTGAATGGAGCGACGACTCGTCCGCCTGTGTCGTGTTGGCAAGCCAGGGTTATCCAGCCAATTATGAATTGGGGTCACGCATTGAAGGTTTGGACGGGTTTGCTGCCGACGAACACGTGAGAATCTTCCATGCGGGTACTTCGCGCTCGGAACAAGGATACCTTGTAACGGCGGGGGGAAGGGTGTTGGGTGTGACTGCAAACGACAAAACGCTGGAGAAGGCCCTTGGGCGATGCTACCGCGCCGTGGACGGAATTAAGTGGGAAGGTATGCAATACCGGCGGGACATTGGCAGGTTTGCTGAGACCGCCGTGGAGCGCGGGCATCCTGCCCGCACTGGCCTATAGCGCTCAGTGCGGAGGAGAGAGACCCGCGTTGCACTACAAAAACCCGCAGGGCGGGCAGGATGCCCGCGCTCCAGACCTTCTGGAGCCTGTGAGGAAGTGCTGTTATACTCCAAAGTCGCTTTTCTATTCGGAATATGAACCGTCTGGCGCCAATTGTCGTACAGAACATATGCGGCCGGACATAACTTTACTAAACCGGTGAACCAAAACGAGCAGGTTAAAGATCGCACACCTAATTTGCTGGAGGATGAGTTGACAAATGGGACTTTGGAGCAGAGTTAAGCGTTCAATGCGCGCACTGTTCGGCGGGTTAATCGAGGCCACGGAGAATCCCGAACTCGTACTTCAGCAGACCATCAGAGACATGCGCGACCGCGTGCCGGAGTTGAACAACTCTGTGGCGCAGGTGATGGCTACCGAGAAGCTCCTGGGAAAGAGTAAAGAACGCCTGGAAACTCAGGTCGTTGAACTCGATTCGAGGATTCGCGCCTCGGTGAAGATGGGCCGAGACGATATTGCCACGGCCTACATCGGTCAATTGCAGCAGGCGCAGATGGATTTGCAAAAGACTTCGCAGCAACTTGAGCACGCGACACTGGCATCCAAACAGGCGCTCAAGGCTCGCGACAACTACGTCTTGCAGATGCAGCGGCGTACTGCCGAGGCGATGCAGCTGATCAATCAGTCGAAGCAGGCGAAATTGCAGGAACAGCTTGCTCAGACGATGGAATCGTTTCAGATCGGCGACGATGCTTCGACGTTCAACGAGATGCGAGACAAGATCGATCGTCGCGCTGCCGCGGCCGAAGCAAAGATGCAACTAGGCGCCGCTTCCGTCGACAACCAGATGCAGGACATCGAGCGCGAGGCGATGGATATGCAGTTGCAGGATAAGCTGCTTTCCTATAAACGTGATATGGGACTGTTGCCGGCGGCGGCTTCCGACACGCCGCAGGCCCTGCCCGCCGCTGGTGAAAGCGGTGCAAGCGAGCAGAAGAGCGCCGTGCTAAACAATGGCAGCCGCAACAACTAAAAGGTACGATTCCCGCGTTGATCCGAAATGTTTCGTTCTCTTAATTCTCCAAGGTTATGGCCGAGTTTCCGAAGTTTGATGTTAGATATCTGAAAGAGGCTTTCAAGGAACCCCTCAACTTTTGGGGGATGGCAAGTTTTGCTGTTGCCGCTGCCTACGTTCAAGATGTTACCCCGCTTGTTGCAGCGCTCGCTGCCGAGGGTATCTACCTAGCCACTGTGCCCGCCAGCTCACTCTACCGCCGCCTGGTCGACCGTCGCGAGAAGCAGCGGCTCCACAAGCTGCGCGAACAACAGCGCGAAGCACAGATAAAAGCCTTCGATCCGCGCGAACGTGAGGCGGTGGAGTATCTGCGTTGGATGAAGAATCAGATCTATTCCAACTACAAGAAATTCACCGGGACAAAACAGGTTCCGGCAAACATCCAGAGTCTGGACCAACGATGGGAGGATTTTGTCGATCTGTTGGATGTCTATCGCCGGCGTAAACAACATCTACGGTCGATCAACCGCCAGGCTGTGCAGAATCAACTGGTGCAGGCGGAGCGCGCGGTCCAGGGCGCCAAAGACGACCGGGAAAAGCGCATCCAAATGGCCAATGTTGAGATCCTCAAGAGACGAGTGGCCGCCTTTATCGATATTGAACGATCGGTAAAGCTCGTGGAAGGCCAGCTGCAATCCATCGAAAACTTCTTTGGCCTGGTCAACGATCAAGTCGTAACCTTGCCAACTCCCGAAAGGGTTTCCTCGCTCGATTTTGAGCAGCTAAGTGACTCCATTGCGCTGACTAAGCAAATGTTGGAGGAGACCTCAGACACCTTCGCGGCTCTGGATAGCCACAACCGCGACATCGGCAATTATGAGCTGCTCCTGTCAAATAGTTCGTCTTCCAAATAGACCCTGCCCCTCTGGGATCTGAGATCTCAAATTTCAGATCTCAAAGTAGTCGTTCTATGGTGCGCGTAGATCGATTGTTTCCACCAAGCCCACTCTCAAAATAGGACACCGCCAGGCAATCCGGCCGCTTACGATCGCCCCCTCAGATGCCTTATAATTGTCTCTGCTTAGCCCACCCGTTTTCCCCACGGAATAGTTGACTGAGCCCCTGGTCGAGGAGGTGAAAAAACACCTCGAAATGGCTGCGTATCAGTGAGTTAGTTGTTAAGGTGGTATCTCAATTAACACACTCTATTGCATTGAAAAAAAAGATGACCACAAGATATTGACATGCGGGATTCAAAGGAGTATATTGCGCTCCGCTTGAGACGAGGCGGGTTATTTGGAGCAGCGGCAGGCCCCTGAGTTGCACTCCAAACAGGCTTTTTATCGCTTCGAATAAAGCCAACCGCAGTATCCGCTACAACATTTTTGCAGGTCGGCGCCCAAGTACTTTTGCGTCGAACTGTCCTTGAAATCCGACATTGCTCGCGTTGTCCCCGGAGCGCGAGAAAGGCTGAGAACATGAGCGCAGCTATCGGCAAAACCACCCCCAACGCAAACCCGTCTCGGACGGTTCCCGGAACCAGACGAAAGAGCCAACCGCTCGGGCTCAACGCTAAGCGTGTAATCAGCAGAAGATACTCTTTAAAAGATGCGAAGGGCCGGCCGATAGAGGAGTGGCCAGACATCGTTCGTCGTGTAGTGGGTCATGTGTCGGCTGCGGAAAAGGATTCTCAGAAGCGCGATCAGTTCTTCGAGGCGATGAGCGAGGTGATGCGCGCGCGCGAGTTCGTTCCCAATACACCCTGCCTGGTAAACGCGGGCAAACCCAATGGTCAGCTAGCCGCCTGTTTTGTTCTCGAGGTTCCCGACTCGATCATGGGAATCATGGATCACGCCAAGGCCGCAGCAACGATTCATCAGACAGGCGGCGGCACGGGCATGACTTATGAGTTCCTGAGACCACACGGCGCCTTAGTGGGTTCGACACTTGGTGTGGCTTCCGGACCAGTGTCGTTCATGAACATCGTTAATCAGGTGACCGATGTTGTGAAGCAGGGCGGTGTGCGCCGCGGCGCGAACATGGGGATGATGCGCGTGACTCATCCCGACGTGCTCCGCTTCATCCACGCCAAGAACGATCAGCACTCGCTGACAAACTTCAATATCTCCGTCAATGTCACTGACAAGTTTTTGAAAGCCGTGGATAACAATGAATGGTTTCAGCTTGAGTTTAATGGCGAACCCTGGACGGATCCCATCCACGATCCAATCCGCGATGGAGACTACCTGGTCTATAGACGAACGGACGGCTCGACAGTAACTTTTCCCGACAAACAGTCGTACGTGAACGCTGACCTTTCAAACTGTTCGATTGAAGAGCCACCGCGCTCGGGAATGGTCTATGCACCCGACATTTGGAATCGCATTGTGGCCAGTGCGCACAAGTATGCCGAGCCAGGCATAGCCTTCATTGATGAGGTGAATCGTCACAATCACATGATGAAGTCCATGGGACCGATTTATTCGTGCAATCCCTGCGGCGAACAGTTTCTCCATTTCTCAAATTCCTGCAATCTAGGCTCAATTGATCTGGCGAAGTTTTATGATCCTGAGAAGCGAGTTGATTGGGAGCGTCTGCGGGAAGTCACCCATCTCTGCACGCGTTTTCTCGACAACGTGATTGACACGTGCGCATGGCCGTTGCCGGAGATTAACGATGTGGTCACGCGCACGCGTCCGGTTGGGCTGGGCATCATGGGTTTTGCGGATCTCTGCCTGGATCTCAAAATAACTTACGGCACACCCGCTTCTATCGATCTCATGGACGAGATGATGAGTTTCATCCGGCGCGAGTCATGGATCGCAAGCATCAAGCTCGGCGCGGAGAAGGGAACGTTTTCGGAGTTTGAACCGAATCGCGACGCGTATGAAGACTTTCTTTACAACCAGATTGGCATTTCCCGCGACCTGCCGCTGACGCCTCGCAACTACGAAGTGACAACAATCGCTCCGACCGGAACCATCTCGTTGGTTGCCGAAACCTCTTCGGGTATCGAGCCGAATTTCTCCTGGGCCTATGTGCGCAAAGATACGCTGGGAACGCGCACTTATGTTCATACGCTGGCCGCTGAGGCTTTGGGGATAGAAGTTGATCAAACCGATCAGGAGTCGATCGATGCCGCAGCCGCGTACGTATGCGAACATGAGAGCGAGCTGCCGGCCTATTTCATCTCGGCGATGAATATTAGTGCCGAGCAGCACGTCCACGTGCTGGCCGCAGCCCAGAGGAATGTCGATAACAGCGTGTCGAAGACGTGCAACGGCGCGGTCGACGATACGGTTGAGTCTGTCGACCGGCTTTATAGGCTGGGTCGTCAGCTTGGTTGCAAGGCTGTCAGTTACTATCGCGATGGCTCGCGCGACAATCAGGTGCTGACGTCGATGAAAGTGGAAGAGAAAAGCGAAACTGCCTGCAACACGGAAGCGACCGCCGAAGTGCTCGACGAGCCACCCGCCAGCCATGCGGACGCGGCGCACGTCGCTCCAATCGGGACAGACGCTGAGGTCCTGGCGCGACAGCAAATGCAAGCGGACACTGCCGCCTCAACCGAAACAGAAACCGCAACGTCAACCGCGACAGAGACTCGTCCGTCGGCAAAGGCTCAGGTTGATCTCACGATCCGCATCGAACGTCCGCGTGAACTTACCGGCGCCACCTGGCAGATACCGTTTGATGGTCAGAATCTATATGTCACGGTCAATCACGATGGTCGCATGATCCAGGAAGTGTTCGCCACGGGTCCCATCAGCGGGGGCGTGGGACTGCTGGCTTCGAAGATGTTGCGCGGTGGTTTCGATGCTGCCGAAGTTGCTTACAGCCTGAACAAGGTGACGGGCACACACGCAGTTTGGTTCAACGAGCGTCTGTTGACTTCGCCGGAGCAAGCCGTAGCTGAGTGCGTCATGATCACCAACCGGCGTCTCACCGGCGGCCCTGACTCCGCGCGCGCACTGGCAAAACAGCACGAACAAGGCGTCACGCGCGCCGCGAGCCTGAGCGGCGTAACGGGCGCGATCATGTCCTCAATGATTGGCATCTGCCCTGAATGCAAAGGCCAATTGGAACATGCCAGTGGGTGCGATTTCTGCCGCGATTGTGGTTATTCGAAGTGTAAGTGAGCGCCAGGCAAAAGCCAGCGCGTCAGCAACGCGTCATGTCAGTACCTGTGAAAACTCTGGAAATCCCACCCACGGGAGTGGGTGGATTGTTCAAGTACTACCTACAAAAAACGCGCTAAACTAAGTCCCAAAATCCCACCAACGGCTATTCGCTCAGCCAGGGCGTTGTCACTTAAAGATGACACAAGCGACGAAGGCCGGACCTGAACAATCCACCAACTGCCGAAGCTGTGAAAAAAAGGATTTGGCCGCAGATTAACGCGGATGACACAGATCAAAACAAATACGCTGATCCACGAAACTACACGACTAACCAACACGAAAGGCTATTGATGTCGTTTCGTGTGATTTCGTGGATCGTCTTGTTGTGTTCGCGGCTATGGCCGCACTGTGGAAAACGGGTTTCATACTTCTACCGCGGCGTGGTACTGACCTCATTAGACCGCGGCCTGAGTGATTGGGAGAGTGCAACCCACCCGCTAGCAACCAACTGATGTTGGCAGTCATCGTCGATGAGCACCACTCACCACGGAACCATTTGCGGTAGCCAATGGATCCCGGCACTCAACTCGACAAGCACGGCTCAAGACTCTGGTCTGGTTGAGTCCTAATATCCGCTGCTTCCGCAGGCGGTTCCGTGGTTGAGTGGCGCTGGTTATGTTGAATGCCAGAATCCATTGGCTACCGCGAATGGTTCTGTTGGTTGAGCCGTTGCCAGTTGCGATGAGTGGTAGCATCCAGCCGCTACCGCGAGGTGTACTGCCATCATTGGCCACAGCGTGAAACAACCACTTTCCTTCGTAAAGCGTCTAAGAGTTACCTAACAAGGAGGTTATTAATGAAAGGAAAGTACTTAAAAAGGGTTAGCGGATTTATCCTCGCCGCGCTCATGCTTTCGGGAATTGCGTTCGCATCCGCGAGCACAGCCGAGGCGCAGGGACGGCGCAGAGTCGT
>JBOGOU010000617.1:0-1453 GCA_050748205.1 Pyrinomonadaceae bacterium
ACGACTCTCTATCCTGTCTGCTCATTAATCTTCAAGTGTAACGTTGCCCGCACCATGTTCTCGGGCTCAGACAACCGAAGGTTGAAGGTTCAAATTCCAGCGCTTCGACAATCGGTCAAATTGGAAATCACGTAACCAGATTCAATCCTATCGTGCCGCTCGACGAGTCAATATTGGCCTGGTTCGAGCCGGTAAGTCCTCACACAATTGACATAGGAACCACGCCCCAATCGCAACACAAAGGGTGCGCGTGAGCGCGCGCAGCCACGACCTTCCGCTAGAGAGTTTTTGTCCTCATTTACCTAAATCCGTAATGGCCGTAACAGACCTGAATGGGTAATGAGTATAGATACGTTGAGCGCGTTTTTCTTTTGCGAATATTCGCTCGCCAAAGCCATTGGGATGCCCAGAGGAAGTATTAGCCAGTGATGAGTAGAAAAGACAAATCCGCCGCGGCTGCTTTGCCAACGTCGAACTCAGCCCGGACTGCCATTGATGAAAGGGCGGGCCGGGACAATGACTCATGATACGATGCTCAATATTCATTGTTTCGTTATTTGTGACGCACTACACAAGGCATCGGCGTACCAGTTTTCTTGCGTTGACGAATCTGAAATCCCGAGTAGAATTCTGCGCAAATGGGTTAGTGGTTGCTGGGGTGAGGACAGTAACCCAAAGAGGCTGAACGTCTCTACCCGACCTTGAGAGCCCGGTCCAAAACCCGGGCTTTCGGTTGTGTGCCGAGCATGTTCGACAGCTTGGGGCGCGCGCAGAGCATCGGCGTAAGGCAATTAACATTACTCAAAACTATGTATTTTGTAAGCCGTACCGTCACTCCTCAACCTAACTCATCCGAAAGATGTAGCTTGCTCATGCGAACACAGCTAAAATGTTCCGGTTTCACGACGGGATCAGCAGGGGGGCTATCGCTGGCGAACTGATCCATCTATGAATCTTCCCCGGCGGAGCGGCGGCATGATAGTAACCCGGAGATCATAGCTTTATGATTCCAAGCCCGCGATAACGAACTCCTGTTCTCCACGAGCGGCGGTTTTCCACAGCTTTGACCCCCAAGGCATTCCCATCTTGAGCGTATAGACGCGTCCGCTCTTTGACCGCCCAATTGCATTGACACGCCTTGCCCAACGCGGAATTGCGACTCCGAAATCCGAGGCTCATTGGCTCCTTCCAAAAAGCCATAGGTGGCCGCTGTCGCCAACAAACAGCCACGAAAGCTAATGCGAAATGATTGATCGTGGATCATTCGACCTTTACATTGTTCCTCGCATAAATGGACGAAAGTCCTTTCTCCGCCGCGGGCTCGGGGCCGGTATTTCACCAGCCTCGCGGCGGAATCACCTTCGAAGCCGTCCAGATCGGTCCGGCGAGTCGGCGGCGCATTCTCTTCAGTTCTCAGATCCTCGGACGCGTCGACGAGTGAACTAGATCGTTT
>JBOGOU010000618.1:0-12325 GCA_050748205.1 Pyrinomonadaceae bacterium
GTTTGGCAGCGCTGATAAGTAAAGCGGCGGCACCAGCAGCCATCGGGGTAGCGATCGAAGTGCCCCCTGAGATTTGGTATCCCGGGGGCAAAGAATAGGTTCCTTGACGATTCTGGCCGGTCAGGAAGCCGGGCCTGGTTGTTAGGCTCGTTGTAGGTGCGACTAGATTAGGTTTAAAACCCCCTTGCTTGCTGGGACCGTGAGAAGAGAATGCATCGACGTTGTCTTGACGCGAGACTTCGACACCGTAGTTTACCCAGCTGGTCTGCCGAGTGATATAGGAACCGACAGCGATTACGTTGTTTGCGTCCGCCGGAGAAAGGATGTTATTAAGCCAGTCTGTGCCATTGCCGGCACCGGCGAAGATCAACTTCTGGTATTTATCTATCAGCCTGTCACAGATCAAAGCGAATGTAGATTGTCCATCGTTCTGATGATGAAAATTCCCAAATTGAATAGAAACCAGATCAACTTTTGGATTTTTCATTGCCACGACCACTGATTCAATACATGAGGGTGTGACATTCGTGGCGCCCCGTCCAAGGGGAACCGAAACAATTTGAGCCTCAGGTGCAACGCCGCTTAGCTTGCCGCCCAAGAGATCTTTTCCCACGGCCACACCAGCAACACCGGTACCGTGTGAACCATAACCTGGAATTACGAGGATGAGTTTGTGCCGGGCGTCGGTCTGCAACGTGAAGCCAACAGTCTCACGCACTGCAGTTTGAGGATTGTCTTTGCCGAATGTGCCAACATCCTGCCGAACGCAATAATCAGTCATCGGTTTCTCGGCGGCAAAGTTGGAGTCTTGATTGCTATCAACCCAGACGGTGTTCGTCATGTCGTCCCATAAAACTGAGAATAATCCGGAGCTGCCGGCCGGATTGCCGTCCCGATTGAGATCGTCCGAAGGATTATTGATGCGTTCGTCAAAAGTACCGAGACGGTAGTTTCCCGACGTCGGCGCAATATAGGACCTACCCCGAGAGGTGAATCTTCCGTCCACTGCAACCACCATTTCCTCCATGTTGACCTTGAAATAGCCTGTGATGCTGCTGTCACTCTCGTTTGAGGCAATGGCACTGGGAACGGCAGTCAACACATCTGCTAGTTTGGGCGCTATTCGTCCATCGAGTTGCGTGGCAGTTTGAAACTCCGGCAGTAGCATATCAATAGATGAATCAATGATAGCTACAGCGACACCACGACCATCAAAGCGCGGATGTTGTGCTATGAATTGTGGCGCCCTCATTTCACGGCTGGGCAGGTAAGGATTCTCGCGAGGTGTGTTCTTATCGGGACCACTTTGTTGGTGCTGATGATTGTTGAAAGTTGTCGTTTCACTATCTGCGTAAGTTAGATAGTCAATCACCCCATTGATGTTAAGAGCGTCAATGTCTTTACGATATGACAATTCTTCAACATTGCTCGTTGGAACCCTTGCCCGAAGGTAACTGACGTCATCATCTCGGTATTGAACGAGGCCACCGAGTTTACTTATCTCGGCAGCGACTGCCTCATTAGCTCCGATTTTGGAGGCGATGAGAAGCGTGACATCACGCTTGCCTTCGCCCTGGGCTTCCACTAGTCGCAGCCGATCTTGTTTGAGCAACTTACCTCGAGCCTCTATCATTCGCTCTCCCGTCGACGTGGTGGCAAGTGACGGAGCGTTACGCGGAATGGCGCCAGGGAAGGCTTGCATCAGGCATAGAATGTACGTCGCCAGCTGAAATTGAGTCTTTCCGAATGAGACCATTTTCGGGTTAACCACACGCTTCTTTTTTCGGTGAGCAAGAACAAAAGCGCGATTCTGTTTCCATTGCTGCGCTGGCATCTAGAATTGAATTTTCAGAGAGAACTGCATTGAGCGTGGTCCGCCGATCTGGTAGAGAGGATTAAACCCACCACCCACGCCGCCAGTACCCAAGCTTCTTCCAAACATTGTCGTTGCCTGGCCAAACGTGGCAGCCGTAGTGAGGTTGTTTGGATCTCCGAAGTTCGGATGATTAAGGATATTGAAGAAATCCGTGCGGAAGAGGAGGTTGAGACGCTCATTCAGGTTGAACTTCCGGCGAATTGACACATCGGCTTGATTCAGGGGGAAACCTCGCAGCACGTTGCGACCCAAAGTTCCTTGTCTGGTGGTTGGCGGCGGACAAAAGGGCCCCTTGCAACCCGGGCGCGTGGAGTCAAGAGTATTATTGAAAATTCTCCCGCCTGGTGCATTGGGATCGTCGATGTAAAGCGGCAGGCCCGGAATGAGATCAGGCCGAACATTGATTTCCTGTCCACCCAGATTGACCAATCTTCGAGCAAATATATCCACCGGCGTTGCCGATTGTGCTCGGATAATTAGGTCGACTGACCAATTGTCCAGGATTGCGTCAGCTACAGGAGACAGATTTCGGTGCGGAGTGTCATAGGTCACAGCCGCGGCAAAGGCGTGACGAAGATCAAAATCTGATGATCCGCGATCCAGATTACGACCAAAATCGGATGAAACCTTGTCAATTGAATGAGACCACGTATAACTAACCAACGCTTGGAATCCGCGGGACAACCGGCGCTGCAACTGTAACTGTAATGCGTGGTAATCAGACGTGGCCTCATTTCTAACTATGTTTACGGCTGCAAATCTAGGATTGGGATTAATCAGTCTTTCGATATTGATGAGTCGACGACCCAACGCGGCGACATACGCCGCGGAAACAGTTTGGCTGGAGCCGAGCGACTGCTGCAAAGTAATGTTCCATTGATAACTGCGTGGCAGTTTCAACTGGGGATCAATAGCATTAACAAACGTAAAGGGAGGGCTGGCCAGTGGGGGTGGCTGTGCGGCCGTTCCGGTTACGGGAAAGGGGACGTTTGAAGTGTTCTTGAACAGCGGATCGCTTACAAAGGGAGGATTAGCGAAACCAATGGCGACCTGGCCTGTTCCAAGATCATAGAAGATACCAATGCCACCGCGGACCATTGTTTCCCAGCGTGCGCGTTGAGATAACAAGTAGGCGATGCCAAAGCGTGGGGCAAAGTTGTTATAGGTGGTCTGATAGAGCGGCGTACCAAGAGGGGCGAGAGTAATAGTTGCCGGACTATCTAATCCCGTTGCCGTATACGCGTCGTCGCCATCTTCTCCAGTCGGAGGCGGATTAACTTCCCAGCGTACACCGTAGCTTAGCGTCGTGCGACGAGTTGCATTCCACGTGTCCTGGCCGAAGGCCGAGAAGTTATGGAACAGTGGGCGCGCTGCCCTCGCTTGGGAAGTAGAAAGGGTCGAAACGATAGCGTTGCGGACCGCGGTTGCGTTATTGAAAGTGGCAAATAGGCCATATGACTGGGGACCAAAAATGGGTGAAAGTCGCCGGTAGTCAACACCCAGTTTAAGTTGATGGGTCCCGTTTATGATAGAAAAGGAATCAACGAGATTAATCTGTCGCTGAAAGTTCTCAGCGCTGGCTCCTGTCCTAAAAGCAGGCCGCAAGGAAAATCCTAGTGTGAAGCTAACGGATGAGCTGCCACGGTTGGCGAAAGGAGGGAACAACTGTGAATCGGAAACCGGGACCGCGCCGCCAAAGGTATCGAGAGAAAAGAACGATTGGCCTTTGGTCTTGGTGTAGTTGAATCTTAAGTCGTTGCTGATTCTCGGATTGATTGAGTGCATCGCTCCTACGGTTAGAGTTTTGCTGGACAGAAGAGTTGAGGATGGACTACTCAAGAAACTTACCGAACGCGTAACGTTCTGAGAAGGTGCGTGATTATAGCGGCCAAAAACCGAGAGCTTTTCGCTGACATTATGGTCGACGCGAATGCTGGTTGAGTTTAACTTCGAAGGAGCGGAGAAACCGGACGAAAAGGGTGCGAGGCCGTTTGGCAGTTCGATACCATTCGGCACGGGAAAAGCATTGAGATAGGGTTGTATCTGGGGCAGAGCGCTTTGGCGCAAACTAATAGAAGGCACCTCGGAGATTATGAATTGTGGCTGCCGCAAGCGCAGTCCTTCATAGGAGAAGAAGAAGAAAGTTTGATTGCGCCCATCATACCCGGGCTGGCGGCCGCCCTCGCCAAACCTAGGCAGTAACACCGGGCCACCTAACACGCCACCAAAATCATTCTGTCGCAGGGCCGATCTCTTTTGACCCGCGCGATTAGCAAACCAGTCGTTGGCATCGAACACGTCATTACGAAAATAGTTAAAGAGTGTGCCATGAAAATCATTTGATCCCGAGCGTGTGACGATGGAAATTTGGCCCCCAGGTGTTCGTCCAAACTCTGCTGCATATGAGGAGGTCAAGACCTTGAACTCCTCCAGGGCATCGATTGAAACCAGATTGTTAGTCCCACCTTGAGCGGCAAGAGCGGGGAGTGATCCTCCCAGCGTTTGTCCCATGTTGGCGCTGGCGTTAATGCTGGCATTGGCGCTGACGCCATCAACAGTGAAATAGTTGGCATTGGCACGTTGACCGTTAATACTGAACTGGCCTAGATCGTTGCTCGCGGACTTGGTTTGTACTACGCCAGGAGCAAGCGCGATCAAGGGATTGAAGCTCCGCCCGTTCAATGGCAGATTCGCGACAAACTGCCGGTCGACAACTGTACCGACTGCTGGTGATTCGTTGATGAGTTGGGTGCTCTCTACGATATCAATCGTCTGCCCGATAATGCTTCCGATTTTCAACTGAACGAGGATCTTCACCTGATCGTTAACATTGAGAACAACGTCTCGCACCTCAGCGGTGGTAAAGCCCTGACGTTCGGCTTTGACTGTATAATTGCCTGGAGGAAGGATGGCAACGATGAACTTACCTTCCCCGTCACTCTTAGTAAGTCTTTGAAATCCCTGGGCAATGCTTATGACTGCAATATTCACGTCTGGTACGACAGCGCCGTTTGGATCCACGATTGTGCCAGTAAGCGTTGCCGTGGTGCTCTGTGCCTGAACAGTGATGAGTGATGAGTGATTGGTGACGAGGAAGAACATGAGCAGGAGGCAGGAGGCAGGAGGCAGAATACGTAAGACGCGAGGCGCGATGTTTGAAGAGCGGGAAGGCCTTGAAGAGTGAGAAAGAGGACAGAAGGCAGTCGGACACACTTCCGGGGTTCTGGGCATCGTGAGTTTCTCCAAGCTGAGGACACTCTCTTTTGGGCGAAAGCGAATGTCGATTTCTGGAAGCCTTTCGTCATCTGCCCTGGACCAGCACGTAACGAAAGACAGGAGTTTCAACCAGACTCATCACACATGACTCAAGTGAAAAAAGGTTAATAGAGTGACTCTCGGGCAAAAGACAGTCAGCCGCCTACAACTTCAGCTCAGGCGAAACGTAAGTTAGGAGTTGCTCGCTCGCCTAGACCGGAACAGACCCCTCTTTAGAGCCGCGGAGGTCACGTTCAACTATATGTCTATTGCAAGACAGGGAATGTCAAAAGGAAAAAGTAGGTTAAATTATAGAAAATAAAGGGGATGCTGGCTTTGGGGTGGCAGAACCAATCCACCCACGCGGGGGGGTCCTAAGACCGGAGCGTGCGGGAGGTGGTCGGAGATGTAGGGTGGAAACGAGGTGCTCTCGACAATCGGGTTAAGCTGCGGGTCTAGCTCGCGACTAAGCGTGCCTCGCTTCCAAAGCGACAGTTTCTACGGAAACAGAAAGCCGATTGCCCTTCCGTCTCTACGAATCTGCCGCAGAGCTTTCATATATGAAATCCCTTTCCAGGTGGCAGGTGCAAATCATGATAGAATCCGCGCTAAATTAGCTCGTCGATTTATTCGGGCGAATCAAACGCTCTTTGGAACTCACTAGCAATTCATGGCCGCAGCCGCTTCACATCGAGAGTGATGAGCTGCGCCGCGGAGCATAAACGACCCAAGCTCCCGGCGAAGCTAGAACGCGACCTAATCCTAGCTGCAATTGCAGCTAGACGCAAGAGCGGCCTCGAGACGTCTCGCCTTTCGGGAGGTATATCCTGAATGGGCAGATATCCTCGACGGAAGCAGCGACGGCTCGGAAAGAAACTCACCCAGATTCGTGAAACACTCGAGCTCTCCCAAAGTGAAATTCTTTGGCGCCTCGGACTCGATGAAGAGTTCACCAGAACCAATATCTCCAATTACGAAACAGATCATCGGGAACCGCCCCTTTATGTTCTGTTGCAATATGCGCGTTTGGCAGGCGTCTGCCTGGACGCGATCGTCGATGACGATGTTGACCTGCCAAAGAGATTACCCGCGACTCCTACACACCGAGGTGTAAAGATTTCAGCCGGTAGACTCCGCACGGCAAAGAGATAAGCAAACTGTCCTCAAAAGCTAGCTGAATTTCGTTGTTCAAACGTTGCGACGTCGGCTTTCCGCAAATTCTGATCAGAAGTATTTGCTTTCGTGAGGTGATTGCTCGAGGGTGAGGACCCATCCTGATGGCTCTGGGGAGGGTTCGGCAATCTAACTTCTGATCTCAGTTCGGTATCGGATTAGTGCCGATCGATGGGCGGGATTTTAGTTTCAATCGGTCGCGCTGTCAATGCTTAATGTGAAAACAGCAGGTGAATTTGCCCGGTACTCCATTCGAAGGCGAGAATGAGGAACAATAGGATCAAATGAGAGACGAGAATTACGAACAACAGGCTCAGGTGAGAGACGAGCCTGACCACCGTTTGATGCAGGAAAGTTGAGTTTGATGTGTGCTTCTTGATTTGATGGAAGTTGATTCGATGGAAGTCAATCTGCCGCTTCACGTGCGTCTTAACTTTCAAGCTAACGGTAAGCACCTTTGTGGTCGTAATCTCATACAGTTCGACATTCTTTGGCCAGATACTGGAACGGAGAGGAAGGACGAAGATTCCTTTACTATTGGTGGTGCAAGATCCTCGGAATCCCTGGCTGGGATTGGTTAGGCCAACCTTTACACCGGGGGCGACCGCTCCGTTTTCATCGATAATTGTGCCTCTTAACCGGTCTTTCAAAAATTGCACATGAACAGGAATGCATGATGAGTGATGATCAATAAGCAGATACCATTGCTCGTTGCCGATTCGGAACATATGATCCAATCCGTGCTAAATTAGCTCGTCGATTTGCTCGGCCAAATCAATCGTTCTTTGGAACTCATTAGCAATTCGCAACGGCGCATGGCCGCAGCCCCTTAACATCGAGAGTGATGTGCGGCGCTGTGGAGCATGAGCAACTAAACGTCCCTGCCAACCGACTAAGGGCAATGATAAACCACTATTGGTTTACACGCAATAGCAGTCGCAAGATCCAAGTTCCATCAGAGGAGCAAGCCTGATGGGTCGCTACTACCGCTCAAAGCCCCGGCGCTTGGCCGAAAAACTTCTTGAAATTCGTGTAGCACTCGGACTATCTCAGAACCAAATGATTAGACATCTCGGGCTTACCGATGTGATTACCCAAAGCCGCATTTCCGGTTACGAACTTGGAACACGCGAGCCAGCTTTGCCAACTCTGTTTGAATATGGACGGGCCGCAGGCGTCTGTGTAGACGTCCTCATTGATGACAAGAGCGACTTACCCAAAAAGCTGCCGAGCATTCCCGCACACCGCGGATTAAAGATTCGCGCGTCGAAGCGTCGCAGATCAAAGCCGTAACGTAGATTCGGCGTTAGACCTTCGCTGCTAGGGCTGTGCCAAAACCAGACGCATGCCACGGGCTTGCCCGGTGGAGGCTGACGCTGGCTGCTAGCCGGGACGCTTCGGACTGAATGAAAGATGCCACCGCGTCGCGCGTAGCAAACGTGAAGCTCCACATGACAAAACCGATGCATCAAGCTCTGGTCAAAAGGCAAACAGGACCCATGGTAATTTGCAGGTCGGGAAGGTGGACCCTGTCCCCGCCTCAAGCTTGAATGCCACTCAGCAACGCCTAGATTGCACTTCGACCATTTGCGAGCCATGTGATCAAGCTCATTTGCAGGGTGAGAATGAATTGAGTTGTTAGTCTGACCGATCGTTGTTTTCGCCGTAAGAGCGGGGACAGGGTCCACCTTCCTGACCTGTAAATTACCCTAGTTCCTTTTGGGTTTTCACAGAGTCTCGGCAGTTGGTGGGATTTTGCAACTTACTGATGGAGCGGAGCCAGATTATTCACATGCTAGCTTGAGTGGTGGGATCCATTGGCTACCGCAAATGGTTCTGTGTTGAATGGTATATGCTTTGTCAGTCCAGTTGAAGACCAAAATCTTTATGGTCCTCGCCCGCCCTCAACGTGAAATGCCACAAGGTCTACCAGAAAAACCATTATTGTTGAGTGGAGGAGATGCTCATGCGGGCGAGACGCCCGCGGTCCCAGTTAAGAGCTTGAGACTTACTCGATAAAGCGCTGTTGTCGATTCGGTCTCCCGGCGCAGTCCAAGAAAATCCATCTTCTTTGCGACGGTTCTCACCCGGGATACTGCTTGATGCGGGCGGCGAGCTTTTCGGCAGTGGTGAGGGAGCGCCAGAATTGGGATGACTTTACCGCATTCGAACTCTGCGCGGAGATCGTGAATGCCGCGCGAATCGCGTCATTGTTTGCCAGCGCCAACTTGTGAAGCCGCTCGACCGCTCGGGCCAGGTCCACATCTCCGGCAATCTCAGTCTCTTCAGGCGCAACCGCAGGGGATCCCGAAAAGAAGATTGGTTGGATCTCCTGGCGCAAAACCGCAGTCTCGCGCTCCAACGCCGCGGCATGCTCGCGCACCATCGACAACCACTTGCCTCGCGCGTCAGGCGTAACTGTCCGCATATCGACATTCGCGAATCGATTTATCAGACGTTTGAGCTCGATGGCGTGAAACAGTGCGCGGTAGGCGCGGTTGACCGTTCGTGAAGAGAATGAACGCACCGCTTCATCAAGATCTGCGCCATCTTGCGCGGCCGCAGCTTTTCGAGAGAGGTAGTCGCGCAGCTCTTTGTCCACGGCGACTGTATTATCTGTTTCCTCCGCCTCTTTGACAGTGACCGGCGCGGATGAACCACGCGCCTGCCGCTGCAACGCTTCACCAATCGTGGCGATCTCAATCTTCACCGCCGGATTGTTGCTAACTGGAGCCAGGACGCGCAGCAGTTCGCCTTTCCGCTGCCCGCTGTCAACGACCCCTTCAACACGCAACAAGCCCGCAGCCGTGCGCGAGAGACTTACTTGCTCACTACGGTCGCCCTTTGCCTGATTGAGCAGGTAGGCAACGTCGACCTCAAGTTCGGCTGATGCCGTGTGCAGAGAAGGGGACAAGGGGAGAAGCGGAGACGGGGAGCTTACCTCCCTTTCGCCGCGTCTCCCTTTCGCCCCGTCAGTTCTCGGGCCGAGGTCAGGCTCGAAGATTGACGGCGCCACATTCTTCTGTGGAAGTCGCTCAAAGCTGCTTTCGACGAACCGGTACTCGCGAACTTCTCCACCTCGCTCGACCAGCAGGGTTTGCTCAATGGGATGCAGGTTGGCACGGCTCAACTTCAGCGTGGCTTGCAAGAGACGGCTCGCCCCAATCGTCCGCGCGTTAACATAAGTAATAAGGTAACCGTCTGGTCTCTCTTCCATCTGCGCATTAACCGCACCCTGGATAAGCCCGCTAAACTCCGTCGCCGATAGCTCAAGTTGCCAGATATCATCCAGGTTAAGCAGCAGGTTATCTGTTCTGGCCGGCGCCGTCTCTCGACGCGCCCTGCTACCGTGATGGTAAACCGTGCGTGAGCCATCGGCCTTCTGCCACGCGCCCGCAATCAGTTTGTTGTTTCCGTCGAAGAGTCGTTGCGCTCGATCGCCTGACGCTGAGTTTTGCCAGATCTCTATCCTGCGCTGCGAGAGTAGCGTTCCTGCCGCCGAGCTGCGCTCTTCCAGGTTGATTATCCGATGAGTGACTTGATCAGGACTGTTTCTGGCCGTCTTCTCGCCAACACTCGCTCGCTCGAGGAGATTCGCGGCAGTGAGAGTTGGCGTGGTACCCGTCCTGAAGAACAGGAAGCCGCCGATTACGACGACCGTTGAGATCGTTGCGAGCGCCGCCAGCCATCCCGCATGTGCGAACCCTGGTTTTCGAATCCCTGGTGAAACCCCTGGTGAAACAAGGCCCAGCAGGCTTACCTGGCTCGACGCGAAATAGTTCTCTCCGGTGGTGTCTGGAATCGTTGACCGGCTCCGCAACCGTAAGAAGCCTAACAACAGGCTGAGCCACGATGAAGAATACTGGTCATCGAAGTCCCCAATGCTCGCTACGGCGGGGGCTTCTGATACAGCAGCCTTGACCAACTTCAGGGGCGTTTGAGCTAACGCCTCCTCGAGCACCGGCTCCTTATATATAATCTGTAGACTCGGTCCATTCTCGAAGCGCAAACGCGCGTCGAGCGTGCGGGCTTCGCTAAGCTCAATCGTCGCCCACTGCTCAGACTCCGACGGATTAGTTTCACCGACGCTAAAGAACAACAACTGGATGCCTTGCTCACTAAATACCTCGACGAACTCGACGCCCTCCTCTGGCGGCAAGTTGAGATCGAGTTCGCTCTCCTCTGAGCTGACCTTTAGCGAGCTAACCAGAGAACCGTTTACCGCGATGCGCAATTCCTTTGGCTTGTGCTCTGAGACCTCGCGCAGCTTTTTGCGACACTTGGTTAGGTCAATAGTCCCGCCGCCTGATGAACCTCCACCATTCTTGTCATGCGGCGGTGTTTCAGGCTTGTCCTGCTCGCTTTGACAACGCTCGGCCAGCAGCGGCAGACCGAGTAATCGATTAACCGCATCAAGGCACAAGCGGCAACTAACAATATGCCCGAGCTTCGCGGTTGTAAGCGCTTCTGCATTGCTCGACTGGTAAACCTCTTGCAGTTGCTCTATGGGCAGGCATTCGCCCTTCCGCGAGCCGAAGATCATCTGGCGCAGCTCGCCAATCAAATCACCGTCCCGGTCGGAAAGTTTTGTTTGATCCGGTTCCGGGGACAACCTTGCACTCATTAACTTGAGCGCGCCTCGCTCAGTCATGTAGAGCTTCAATTCGCTGCGCGCTACGCTCTGCCACTGGTCTGCGCAGTGCCGTGAGGTACCGAGAACCTGGGCAACCTCACTCGGATAGTAGTCGTGGAAGAAGCGAAGTATCAGGACGGCGCCTGCCCGCGATGTCTCTTTTCTTGAACAGGCGTAGGCGCAGATTTGGCACAGCTCTTCCTTGGCCTGTATGCGCCGCGCAGGTTCAATAGCGCGCCAGCTCTGATGGAACGAGTCGTAGTCGGTAATCGAGATCGTGCGGTCGAGCATCTTCTGCGCGCTGCGGCTCATCCGCGACAGGTGCATGTAGCGCAACATTCGGCGGAGATATCCGTCAATGTTCTCGATCGCCTCGAGACTGGTGCGACCCATGACAAACTGGATGAAAGCATCCTGGACCAGGTCTTCAGCGCTTGCCCGGTGTTGACTGGTCAACTGCAGGGCCCAGGCGAGCAGACGCTCGTAACGCTCGGTGAACAGTTGCTCACGCTGCTCTTCCTGATGCGGGGCAAGTCTCTCTGGATCCAGCATGTGGGTCTTTAGAACTGTGCTAAAATAGGCCGCTTATTCAACCGAAAACACCTGATCGAATAATCGTTCTTTATTACTCAATAGCAATTTGCAACGGCGCATGGACGAAGCCGCTTCACATCGCGAGCGATGACCTTCGCCGCGGAGCAAAAGAGTTTCAAGCTCCCGGCCATAGTGAGATTCGCGAACAGTCTAGACAGATTCCTGTCTAAAAGCAACTTCTTTCCACTAACCAGAATTTCCCCAGGAGGAGACTCCTGATGGGAAGATATGTGCGTTCAAAGCCCGTGCGGCTCACTGAAAAACTGGTCCAGATTCGCACCGCTCTGGGTCTGTCGCAGAACGGCATGCTTGACCGGCTCGGGCTTGCCGACAAACTTTTCCGAAGTTCAATTTCCAGCTACGAACTGGGCGCGAGCGAGCCTCCATTGCCAATACTTTTGCAGTACGCCCGGTTGGCGGGTGTATGCCTGGATGTAATCGTTGACGACGAGCTTGATCTTCCCAAAGCCCTGCCAGGCACTCCCGTACACCGTGGCACTAAGGTAGCAGCGGGCAGGCGTCGCCGGGCACAGAGATAGAAACTTCTTGAAGCTGAAGATGAATACCCATCCTTATGGGTTTGGGAAGCCGGCAATCTCACACCTCTGGGCTTACTCGAGTAATGGGGATCGATCGCGCGATGTGCCGGATGGTATGTTCATCGGTCTGACCTGTCAAGTTTTTTGTCCGTAATCCCGGACTATTTTCGTCGTGCGCGCGAGTTCTAAAAATCCTGGCCAAATCCTCTGCTCTTACGGGTAATCAGCAACTCGCGCTTCCGCAATGACTCACGG
>JBOGOU010000619.1:0-13480 GCA_050748205.1 Pyrinomonadaceae bacterium
GGTTGGAGGCGGGGGAACAGATTTTCACTTCGGGCCAGCGGATTACCTAGGCGGCGGCGCTTTCCCCAGGAGAAACGAACTGCGTGATACTTCCGAGCAGGCCATCAACATCGGGCTTAATCACGTAAGCATTGGCTCCTGCCGCAATGCCTCTCTTCTTATCAGCGTCATAGCCCGAGCCTGAATAGAAGAGAATCGGCGTGCGCGGGTCCCAGGCCCGCATCCGGCGGCACAATTGAAAGCCATCGAGACCAGGCAACCTCGATTCCAGCAAACACAGGTCGAAGCGTTCTGCTTGAATCAACGACAAGGCTTGGGCTGCGGTTGCGACTGCCGCGGCTTCAATCCGCTCGAACATCAGTAGCGTGCTTAACATCTCACGAGAGTCTTCATCGTGGTCTACGCAGAGAACTCGGGGAACGGGGTTGATTGGCATTGTTGCCTCCTGATTCAGGGGATAGTTGTCTGAATCATCGTTAGGCTAGATGCAGGTGAAAGTATTGGTCTGTGCGTTAACACACATATAAAAGACACACATTCGGTGAGCTCAATAAGATGAGCACAACCGCCTGTTCTGATTGGAGGATCCTATCGTTCCTTCCTCGCTGCCTTCGGCTTTGTGTGGTGGCGCACAGACCGGCAATCTCTCGAGCTTGTACATTTGTCGTAGTCGTTCTTTAGACAAATCACGTTCGAACAAGCACTGTCCATGGAATGATCGGAAAGCGACAAGAAGGAACTAAATGCACATGCCAATCATCGATATCGGGACCTTGGGTCTATTTCTATCGGACCGGCGGCAAAATTCCGCCATCTCCTTCATTACATGGATTGTTCTGGGTCTGGTCGCCGGTTTCATCGGCAGCAGACTCCTAAACAGGACCGGGCACGGTCGGCTTCGCGATGTCCTGTTAGGCATCGTCGGGGCAATTGTCGGAGGTTTTCTGTCTAATCTGTTTCGAGACGCAGGTGTGACGAATCTTAATTTTTATAGTTTCTTCGTGGCATTCGCCGGCGCGGTAATATTTCTAATCATCTATTACGCGCGATCAATAGTCGGCAACGTCAGTCGGAGAAGTTCATAATCTCTAGTAAGTGATAGAAACGCGAATGAATCAACCAACCGAAACGCGAACCTGGAACATCCCAAAGCCAGCCGAGTGATATGTGTGTTAGCGCACAGACCTCACTCTTTTGAGTTGTATACTCACCTTAGTCGTTTTTAGACAAATCGACCCCTCGACACCGGGGATCAGGCCAGCAACCTCCTTCTTGTGCCGTCCGTTGCTTCTCAGAGACGACTGCAGGATTCTAAGAAGACGTGAAATCAGTCGTGACAATAGGATTGTCCTGTCGAGTCAGCAAACGCTGCCGGTCAGGATATTGTCGTAGCGCTCATGTTTCTCTCAGACTTTTCAAAGAGCCCGTCATTCCTATGCGGGCAACAGATAGATCAGAAGTGACCGAGGAGGGTTGAAGTAATGTTGTGGACAATATTGGTGATCCTGTTGATCTTATGGTTACTGGGGTTCGGCTTAGGGATCGGCGGCGGAACCAGCCTGGTTCATCTCTTGCTGGTCGTGGCCGCGATCGTTTTGATCTATAACCTAATCTCTGGCCGACGCACGGTCTAAAAGCGCGACTCACTAGAAAAAACACACGAGTTGGGTTTCGGCGAGATTGAGACCCGCTTTTTTAAGGCGTAAGAGTTTGCGCACGCTTTTGAGGAACTGGTTGGCAGCCAGAGTTGGCTCGTGCGAAGACTGCGTCCAGAAACTCGAGTTGCACAAAAAGCAAGAAGGCACGATCGGAACGGAGTTCCTGGATGGCTAATGCCACTGCACTTCGGGCGCCACCAACCAACGGCCTTCTCGCCGCCCTGCCAAAGGATGAGTATCGACGGCTATTGACTAACTTAGAACTGTACCCTTTGGTCTTCGGGCAAGTGATTTACCAGCCTGGCGATCTAATCCGTCACGTCTATTTTCCCACCAGCGGCATTATCTCTTTGCTGGCTGCTGTTGAAAACCGGGCCACGCTTGAAGTTGGTATCGTAGGCCGGGAAGGCGTGGTGGGCTTACCCGCATTCATGGGAGTGAAAACCTCGCGCAATGGCGCCGTGGTGCAAGGAGCGGGCGCGGCCATGAGAATGAAGGCCACCGCCTTTCGTAAGGAGTGCAACAATGGTGGTTCGTTGCCGCGACTGCTGCGACGGTACACACACTCGCGATTGACGCAGATCGCCCAAGGGGCTGCCTGCAACCGTTTCCACCCGATAGACGATCGCCTTGCCCGGTGGCTGCTGATGGGCGTGACCGGATGGGGAGGGACGAGTTTCAAGTCACGCAGGAATTTTTATCCAACATGCTGGGCGTGCGGCGCGAGGGGGTAAACAAGGCTGCCGGCGCGCTTCAGCAAAAGCGCTTGATCAGTTACAGTCGCGGCGCTCTCACGATTCTAAATGGGACTGGCTTGGAAGCAATCGCTTGCCAATGCTACGGAATCATCAAAGAGGAATCCGGTTAGCTTTCTCCCGGAATAGGAGTTGGTAAGATCCTTCACTAATGGAATCAAAGCCAGCTGTTCTGCACCTTGGGTGGTAGCGCGCGTTTTGAGCGATATATGCGTTAGCGCACATACGCCCTCCTTCGCCTGTGTTAAGAGTCGGCTCTGGACAGACATCGGCCCAGCCACCTTCCTGGGCCGTCCGTCGTCTTAATGACCTGATTAAACCAGAGCTTTTCGATGCCCTCCACAAAAACGAGTCGTACCAGTTGCTGCTCTACCGAGTGAAGACGGTTGCAAACAGCCGTCTGTGATATCTGAGTGATCAATGCTTGTGTATAGCGCAGCAGCAAGTGTTGGAATTTTCCACCCCGCGCGAATTCATCTTGCAGCACCTTTGCCTTCATCCGGATGGCTCCGCCGGCGCTCTGTACGACGGCACGGTTAGGCATGGCGCCGCCTCCCATGAAGAGGGCAATCCCTACCAGACCATCATTACCCGTCAACCCCATCTCGGCGCTGGTACCGTCTTCCATTGTGTAGAGCAAAGAGACGATTGAAGTCCTCTAGGGAAATAGACATAATCCAAGTGTCCGCCGAATTCGTAAACGACTTCACCGAGAGAAAACGAGACTTGCTGCAAGCTTGGCAGCAGGCGTTCATACTCGTCACCCGGAAGCCCGGCGAGAAGACGGTTTTCAACGGGTTCGTTAGGTCTTGCAATTAAAGACATGAGCACATTTCCATGCTGCGGTCACCTTGGAAACACAGCAATTTCGTTGGTGAGAACCCCAATTCTATTCGATGTTGGAAAGGGCCTTCAAGGCGCCAGAACCTGAATAGTTGGTGATATATGTGGTCTAGCGCACAGACGCTTCTATTGACTTAGCTCACTGTGGTAGGACACGTAGCAAGGGATGCAAAACGTCAGACAAAGTCTTTGAGATAAGGGGAGTAGGTCATGTTGTGGACAATTCTGATAGTGTTGTTGCTGCTCTGGGTGGTTGGGTTTTATGGCGGTTTTGTCACCACGAGCCTGGTTCACCTATTGCTTGTAGGAGCGCTCGTCATTCTTGCGTTTAATCTTTTCAGGCCCCGGAACCCCGCATAAGCGCAATAAACGGAAGTTCCGGCGTTTTAAACCAGGTGGGCGGAAGAGTGTCAGGCAAAGTGCCGACTCCGAAAGAGTCCGCGATCGAAACCTCAGCTGTATTACTGCTGAATGAGCGGCCGCGTTCTGAGTCCCAGGGTCTGTTTCTCTGAAACCTCAACCGTCGGACAAACCGTTGACTTCTTGCGCGAGGGAATATCGTCTCGCCGTTCTCATGATAGGCTGAATTCTCACGAGTCTCTGCTTCATTGCCCACTCGCTTGCTACCGTACCTATTCGTAAGCACTACATAAGGAGTATTCCTCATGACCAAAAAAGCACTGTGTGTAGGTATTAATGATTATCCATTCGGGGAAGAGAATGATCTAAGAGGCTGCCGTAACGACGCCAACGATTGGGCTCGGTTGCTGAAGAAGCATTTCGACTTCACGGATGTTCGACAATTGCTTGACGCCGATGCCACGAAAGCCAACATTGTGAGCGGGCTCGAGGCCCTGTTGAGGGGCGCGCAGGCTGGAGACGTGCTCGTGTTCACCAACGCTTCCCATGGAACGTATCTCGCCGATACCGATGGCGATGAGCCCAAGTATGATGAAGCCATTTGTCCTCACGACACTGACTCAAACTTGCTGATTGATGACGAGCTGCGGGAGTTGTTCAAAAATATTCCGAAAGACGTCCGTCTGACGGTTATTTCCGATTCTTGCCATTCCGGCTCGGTGACTCGCGCTGTGGTCAAGGGGTACCGGCGTAATCGCCAACTTCGCCCAAGTGTTTGGGGAGGAACGGAACTTTCACAGGGCCAGGTTCGCGATGCGCGCAAGCACAAGGAGAAATATCCGGAGTCAGGGATGAAGGAAATTCTGTTAAGTGGCTGCAAGAGCAATCAAACTTCCGCCGATGCCCAAATCGCCAACGACTACCATGGCGCGATGAGCTACTACGCCATCAAAGCTATCACCGACGCCAACTACAAACTCACCTATTCCGACTTGCATGAGAGTTTGCTTTCCATGCTCGACGAAGAAGATTATGAGCAGGCGCCTCAACTCGAAGGCACGGACGAAAACAAGCAAAGGCAGATTTTCACGTAAGCGCATTGAAAGGTCTTCCTGAATGAGAATCCGAAGTTTGTGCGTGTAGGCCACCAACCAGCGCGGCAGTCGAATTTTGGGGGCTGCATCTAAAAATCCGTCGTTGACCTGCCGCGAGATTTGATATAGAAACAAATCAGCGGATCTCTTTCTGAGCTAACCCAGGCCGTCTTTGCGAGGAGCAATTACCATAAAAGCCCTATTTAGGCGATCGACTTACGTCTTCCTGGCGTTCATCATCGTGGGTTTGTTTCCTGTGCGCGCGGCTGCATGGGGAGCTAAGGGCCACCAGATCATCGCGCGCATCGCCACAGCAAGGTTGTCAACCAGCGCGCGTCAGGCGATCGCCTCGCTGCTTAGGCCAAGTGAGACGCTTGAGAGTGTCTCTACCTGGGCAGATCAGGTAAGGACGGAGGAAAAAGCAAGCTGGCACTTTGTGCCTATTCCACTGAAAGATAGCTATTATTCACCGACTAAGGATTGCCAGAGAGGTAAGACTTGCATCATCGAAGCTATCGGCCAGCAACTAGTGATTCTGAGAGATACTAACTATGATTCGGCGAAGCGAGCTGAAGCGCTGAAGTTCCTGATTCATCTCATCGGCGATCTTCACCAACCGTTTCACGTTACGACTAATACCAATCCTCAAGACTTTTCCGCATCCAAGGTAAAAGTAAAAACGCTCACAGGGCGACCTACCAATCTGCACGAGGTATGGGACACGGACCTCGTTGACTATGGGAGACAGTCCAAGTCCGTCAGCGCCTATGCCACTCTACTCAGCAACAGGTTCCAAAGGAGCGTCTCAACGCAAGGTTCGGTAACCGATTGGGCGCTTGAAGCCCACAGGCTGCCTTGGAGTGCCTATTATCATACTAGCGGTGATTTTATGGTCGCAGCTAGCGAGCGAGAAGCATGGAAGCTCGATCAACCCTACTACGATAAGAATCTGCCTGTAGTCGAACTCCAGTTGGTTCGGGCCGGCGCTCGGCTCGCTAAAGTCCTTAACGACGTATTCAACGTAAAGTCGGCTTACTGAGAGCAGCGAACTAAGTCAGCTATCCCGCTCTAAATGCGTTCCTGGTTATTGGGTTTCAAAACGACATTCCGGTGAAGAGACTGAGCTTACTGACATTGTTCTCTTACAGTCGGCTCCCCGGTCGTTTTGCGATAAAGCCATTGGAACCACGTTTCACTGTCAATGTACGGCCTTCCGATCGTTTTGCGATAGAGCCATTGGGACCACGTTTCATGGTCAGGGAGCTGTGACATTCGCTTGAAGGTGCCCTGGCAATCGATGACTTCACAAAGCTGTTTACGCGCCTCTGGTACGTTAACGTCCCAGAGCAAGACGCCTTTGTCCTTACCTCCGGAAGCGAGAATCTTGCCGTCGGGGCTAAAGGCGATATTTGATATCGCGTCTGCATGATCTTTGAGTGAATCACCTAATTGTTCGGGCCCGTCCTCTTTCATATCCCAAAGTACGATAGTGCCCGGCCTTGGCTCTTCCTTCAGTTCGGACTTGGGGTTTGTAGCGCAGGCCAATACTGAGCCGTCGGGGCTAAACGCCAGATCTACAACTTCGTCAGAAGCGGCTTCGAGCGAAGCGGTCGGTTCGTAATCTTTATCCCAGATCTCTACTTTCCCGTTATCCAGACCGACGGCCAGGACCGTTCCATTCGGACTAAAAGCCAGGCTCTTGACGCCGGTCCTGTCCAGGTTTCGTACTTGCTCATTTTTGACAGTATCCCACAGAACTACCGTTGACTTATTCTCCTTGTCCGTGCTGGTCCACGCCAGTAACTTACCGTCAGGACGAAAGGCGAGATCAGTCACAATAGAATTCTCTTTGACAGGAAGCTTAAGGATTTGTTTCCCGGTAGCAAGATCCCAGAGGATAATTTCACTGAACCTCTGAGAGGTCTGTGAGTTGATGAGATTAACCACACCCACCACCTGGCGAACCTCTGGACGCGGGTCGAAAACCGTCTTAACTACCCCAGCATACTCTTCCCCATCCTTTAGTTCTTGATCGCGTTCGACCATACCCGTCTCTTTGAGGGTCAAGGAATCTCGCAAGCTAATTGTGCCGTTAATCAAACCCGCAGCTAACACCGCGCCATCCGGGCTGTATGCAATACTCAGTACCTCGCTTTCCTCGAGGGACCTGTCGGCCCCTTCATGTTCATCCGGATTTTTTGCCTTCCACAAGACGACGCCGTCTTCTCCTCCCACCGCGAGCAGATTGTCGCTGCCACCACCGGGCTTAAAAGCGATGCTGTTAATCTCGACTTCTCCCGTCAATGATCTCTGGGTCAAAACATCCCAAACCGTGGCGCCATCGTAGCTGGGTAAGCCCAGAAACCGACCGTTACTACTGAAACTGACGCTCTGCGACGGGCTTGCCGGCTTGAAGACTCGAGCATGCAAAGGGAGGTCTGGTTGAACATTCCACAAAAAGATGTTTCCTTGAGTGTTATAACCTAGCAACGTGCGGTCTTCGTCGCTAAAGGAGACGAGCAGACCCGTCGGAGAAAGACCGCTGCAGATTTCCCGTAGCAATTCCCCCCTTTCCACTTGCCAGATCATCGCCTGGTCAGTCTGACTTGCCGGGTCAAACCGACTTGCCGCCAGCAATTGACCGTTTGAACTGAAGGCTACACTATAAATCGCTTCATCGCCCACGGTTTCCGTTGTATGCCCCTTGGCAATGACTTTAGACTTTACTCGCTTCCCGGATACGTCGAGCACGAAAATTGCGCCATCATCATCGCCCACCGCCAAGTCTCCTTTGGCATTAAGGGCTATGGAGTTGATTTGGATTGTATGCTTGAAGATAGCTGTGCCCTTCACCTCTTCTGGGCGTCTTACATCCCATTGGATCACGCTGCCATCCTCGCCCGCTGAAAACAACATTTCACCATCAGGTTTGAAGACTAAGCTAAGGGTCCTGAACGCGCCTCCCAGCTCGGCCTCGGAGGCCGGTGTATCGGTCGTTCCATTCAATGACAGCTCTGTAGACTTGCCGTCGGCCACGTACCACAAGATGACATTGACATTCGGATCCGTGGAGGCTGTGGCCAGGATCTTTCCGTCCGGGCTAAAACTCATCGGCAGGGTTGCCTTGCTCTTTTCAACCAGCGTTTTCTCAATGGCCGGCGGCTTGCCCCAGTTCAAGTCCCAAATTACGATCTTGCCTTCGAGGTTAATGGCTGCAAGTTGGCTGGGAGGTCGATCTTGTTCGGAGGTAAACGCCAGATCGACCGGTCCAAAATTCTCTTTGCGCAGAAACCTTTTTAACTGAGGCTTAGGTTGAAGCCTGTAGAGCAACCGATGAAGGTTACTGCGGGTCGCGGTATTAACATCTGTGTGATACGCCGCTAAACCAAGCAGCATAGCAAGATCGAGCCGGTTGTTAGCTAATTGTTTATTGCTGAGTCTGGCTAGATCACGCGCCTTGGCGCGTTGTTGTTGTTGGCCAATAATCCAAGAGACGACTAAGAGAAAAAGTACGCTGGCAGCAACCAGAGCGGCAACTTTGCCTACTCGGTACCACTGCCTTAATCTCTTCTTGGTTTCGACCCACGAGACCATCCTGGGCCAACTGCGAATCAACGAATCATGGACCAACTCGACCTCGTCGTCAGCAGGCACCGCGCCCGTGCTGATCCGGATGAGCTGCAGCTGGGCTAATCTTTCCAGGAGATTGTCAACTCGGGCTTGTTTTTCAGTGCTCCGGTATAACGCCGACCGGGGGACTGGATAACCATAAGCGTTGAGCTCACTATCAATCTTGACTAACTGCGTTAGTAGCCGGCGACAGGAAAGCTGGTCCAGAAAATCCAGTGTTTTGTAAAACTCTTCGGCGCTCGCTGCCAGCACCGCCCGACAGCTCTGCATCTTGCTGAAAGCTTCGTTAATGTCCTCTTTTTGCTCGCGCCTGGCCCATAATTTCAATAGAGTAAACTGAAGCAGCGGGAGTCCGGCTGTCTCACCGATAATTTCTCTTACCAGGGCTTTGATAGTTAGCTCCTCAAACTTCATTCCCACGTACGCGGCCGGCTTCTCAATTGCTTCGCGCAGCTCTATGGATCCGAGCTGCGGCAAAGAGACTTTGGCCGGATCCAACGCTTTTCGAAAACGTTCGGGTCGCCGAAGATAGGGATCGTAATTATCGTCTCGCATCGTCAGGATAACGATGTGTTTGGCATCCGGCGCCTGGATCACGCGGGCAAGATTCTCAAAGAACGCACGTCTATCCTTCTCGTTTGCGCGAGTGAAAACCTCTTCGAATTGATCGACTACAATCACCACCGGAAGTTTTGTGAGTTGTTCGATGCGCTTTAGGAGGTTGCGCGGGTCTAATCCAAAACTCGCAGTCTGCTTCGAGGCGTCCTTATCAACAGACTTATCGCTCGAGCTCTGAAACATGCGGTTCAGATTCTCAAGTGGCCGGCTACCCGGAGTGATGACCGGGAAGAAGTAACGATCAATCTTATTCAACTTATCGTTCTGCTTCATCTCGGGCAGCAGCCCTGCCAAAACAAGCGAAGTTTTCCCGCTGCCGGATGGACCAACCACAGCCAGGAGCCGATCTTCTCTTAGCCTGCCCAGCATGTAATTTATTTGCCGTTGCCGCCCGAGGAACAATCTGCTTTCATCTTCGCGAAATGCACGCACTCCTGGGTACGGGCAGGGACACTCCGTAGCCGCCAACTTCAAAGCCAATTTGGGATCATATTCGGCGAGGGTTGTATTGTTGGGCTTGCCTACGTTTAAGCGATACAACACCGTGACCCAGTAATTTAAGATGCTTTGAGCAGTTTGCCGCTCATTGTCATCCTCCAACAGTGCGCCAGTAGCCTGTGCTCGATTAAAGAATGTCTGAACGTCTTTGAAATAAGTGCTGTTTTCGTTGGTCTCAGGCTCGCGCTGAAGAAGCTCGCTATGCACCTCCATTAACAATGCCAGCGAAGCGTAAGGTTCAGGCGGAGCGGCATCTTTAGGAACGGTGCTGTTAGTTTCGGCCATTAGAGATTCTCCAGGGGCATGACACAAATCTCAAGCGGATCTTCAGGTTCGTCACTGATTCCACATCCTTGAACGAATTTCAAGCAAGTCACGACATCTCTTCTTAATTAGCTTATCCACATCCAGAAAACGTGCTTTCGCATCCCTTTGAAAACCTTGAAAAGCTCGTTTCGCCGCCTCGACATCATTTTCCCCGATAGCCTTTTCCAGTGCCGCGTCGTCTCGCAGCAGATCAGTGGCCCACTCTTCCTCTTTGTTCGCATATAGCGGAGCAGTGTTCTCCTTTAACTGCCGCCACATACTGTTGAAGACTGGCAGAAAACTGAGAGCGGGTAAAAGCATGGGTATTTTGACCTCATTACCCTGCCAAATGTCATGCTCTTTCATCAGCGCATCCAACTCAACATCCATCTGGTTCAAGTCGTTAATACCCTGCTGAAATTGCTTGACGAGGTCCGAATCTGGGGCTTTCTTAATCAACTTATCGAGCACCAGCTGCACGATGTTTTTAAGCTGGGGGAGTCGTAGCGCTCCTACGGCGCGCATCAAGTCGCCGTTAATATAGGTTGGTTGGGTGTCAAGCACTTGACTGATGGATTGCAGGGCGCTTCCAATCAGCTTCATAGCGGGTTCAGGGCTGCTGATTCCCTGTTTCAAATCCTTCCTGGCCTGTTCCATCCGATCAATCCATTCTCGCTCACTTCCGGGCACCCTTTTCTGATTCACAGTGTCATAAAGCTCGCCAATCACAGTCCGAAAATCACGCTCATGCCCGAAGAGATTTTGAATGGCGTTCTTGGCATCAGGAAGACTCTTAAACTCTTGTTGCACGCGCGGGAACCAGCCGAATTGCAGATCATGCAGCTTGTCGTGCAGATCTTTGTAATCGCTGAGGATGTCTATTTGTTCGAGCGCGCTTTGGAAGCTGGCTTGAAAAGTGGCCAGGTCTCCCTTTAATTCATCCTGCGTCTCCTTCAGGACGCCGCCCAGCGCGTCCGTATCTTCCCAGGAAACGTTGGGGCGCTTTTGAGAGCAATACGCGACCAGGTCAGGTATCCTGCCGAGATTCTCCAGACGCTGTACTAATTCGTCCGCTTGAACTTCCAATCCCCCTTTACGTAGCTCATCGTACGGAATCTCAAGGTCAGAACACAGCACAATGAACTCATCCATAAGAAAGTATTGGACCAGTTGTTTACGCAACCGCGACAGATAACTCTGTCTCTTTCCTTCTGGAGTCATATATGATTGTGCTCTAACCCTGCTCGTTTGCCCGTGGAATTTCCATCATACGCCGATATTAGGCCGGGCCTCGCGCACGGCCTCCAGGAGATACGCCAGATAACCACGCCGGTCCAAATAACCGATCAGACTCTGCACCTTGGCGGTTTTGCCGTTGCCTTCGATTAAATCAAGATTGACTTGCAGATCAATACCGGCCTCCGCTAAAGCCGTTTGGAGATCAGCACAAAGAATCTCCAGGTCCTCCAGGGAAAAGGATTTCACGATGGCTTCACGCAAGGTGCGAAGGTTCACAGTCGTCGGAACCGGCTTTGGTGAAACCGGCTTTTCAGTTGGCAGAAGCAAGTTAGGTTTAGGCTTCGGGAAAAGCACGCCCTCTTCGGCCCGCAGGTAAAGCACCGGAACTCCCCAATCACGTTCATCGTCGTCGCCCAATGTGTATATTGCCAGGCGTCCTTTAGTGACCGCTTCATCGATGGTCAGGCCCGCGGCCAGAGAGTCGTAAAGGATATTGCTGAAGGCAATTGCGCTGAGATCCAGAACTTTGAATTGCATCCCCACCACAGCCGGAATGCCTGCCTGAGTGAGCGCAGGCGCAATTCCCGTCCACGCGTTGATCTGATCTACTTTGCTGCTCTCACACGCCCCCAACATAGCGAAGCGCACGCCGCGCCCAGCTAAATTCATAGCCAGCTTCTCGGCCGGAAAGTCCACGGCCTGACCATCTTCACCCGTTAGTGCCAGCGTACCTTCGCCCTCCTCGCTCCCAAACGTGTCACCCATACTCCCCTGAAAACTGCCGTGACCTGAGAAGTGAAAAATGTGCGCTGGCTTTATCAGGATTTTCAGGAGCTTCTCAATAGTCACATTAGGATGGAACTCCGCCTGGATTTGAGGCAGTTCTTTCAAGGCTTCCCTGATATTTTGCTCTTCCCTGGCCAAATCGAGGTCAGGAGTATTACCGGGGTTTGATAAGAGCGCCACCATGCGCAAACTTTCTTCGCCTACAGCCTCAATCTTTCCTAAAGCTCTCCCAATCATTTGATAGCGTACTAAGGATATCTGGGGATTAAAGACCAAAAAGCCATTGGCCCTCTTCTGGTTCGCGGGAGTGTCGGCGTCAGACAGATAGACATACTCCCAGGGAATATCAGAAAGCGCATAGGCATCGATCATCAGCCGGATGCGTAATCCTTCGGTCTCTTCCAAACTCGCCAGACTGCGTATGTAGAGGTCGCGCACCCTGGGCGGGAAGAGTGCTGACCCGAGGTCTTCGCCGAGGGCGATCATCTGCTGTAGAGTAAGACCTCGTCTTTCGAGACGCCGCAGTCGTGACCGCAAGTCGTCCTGGAGACTAACTGTTTCCGCATCGCCCGATCTCTGCTCCCCCGCAGGCGAGTTAGTAACGCGTACACGAAAGCGCTCGGTAGTGTTCTCCTTGCGATACTCGAATGCTTCGAGGTTGAGATTGAGGTATTTCATCAGGAGCAGTCTCCTTCAGCGCTTGCGAGATTTGCAGGTCGGTCCAAGCCTTGGCTTGCAGTTGAGTCGAAGCTTGCCCCGCAAGTCAGGATCGACGCCAGTGAGAAGAGTCTTGAGCAACAGCTAAATAGGGTGTCTTCGCTTCCATGGAATACCCCCGCGCTTAGCATAGGCGATTACCAATTCTGAAGTAAGCGGTATGTTTTGTCAGGCTTTGTAGGACATTAGCAAGCGGTTGAGGCTTAATTCAACTGACTCTCTGTCGAGTATCTCGAGGGATTCGCTTAACCCAGGGAAACTCTTTGGAAGCTCGGTGAAGATTCCCAAACGAACGCAAATCGTGAAAATCTTTGGGCTACGAATCGGCGTCTTTTATATTACCTAAGTCTTGGGACTGTCAATGAAATGCCGCGCTGAGGCGTTGGAGGTTCAGATCCAAGCTTGACATCAAGTTCTGAGTATTTGGTGAGCGCGGTCAGCGTCGGCGCGGTTGACTACCAACCGGACGCCTATTGTTCGTTGAAGATGGGGCTCCATGCCTCCGCCATCATCTTTGAATACGAAGGCCCTTACTCCTCCGGCCTGAAGCATTTGTTGAGCCATTCCGGCATCAATTTCATTGTTGAAAACCTTAAGAACAATCACCTCTTCGGACATATGAGTTTGCTCCTCAATTTCCTTGCCCAAGCGATTCAGACGACCCGTCAGCTATTCTAGCGACGATCCGCGGCTCAGAGTGCGCAAATTTGTTATGCTTTCTTCCAATTGTTCAATCACGCGTACACGGAATTCTAAAACTCAACGAGCACCTCATAGCCAGGGAGTTCCCTTAACACGACTTAAGACTGTTGGCGGGGAAACTCTTGGCAATGAGCGCGTCAGAATTTCATCTACGTTGAGATGCCGCCCCTTACGAACCGGAATTGGAGCCAGGGCTAATTTGTCCATCGGGCTTGGCGATGAGGCCTCTATCGCCGCCTCCACACAATTTTTGGCTATTTCCCCACCTTTGACT
>JBOGOU010000620.1:0-3005 GCA_050748205.1 Pyrinomonadaceae bacterium
GGGAAAGCGACCGTCACGGACGGGCCATTCATCGAGACCCGCGAACAACTTGCCGGATACTTTCTGATCGATGCCAAGGATCTAGACGAGGCCATCGGCATTGCGGGGCGCGTTCCTGGAGCCCGAATCGGAACAGTGGAAGTCAGGCCGCTTCGAGAAATCACGGGGTTACCGGGAGAGCATTCGTGAAGCGTATCTCACACACAAGAAAAGTGGTTCCTGCGAACGACGAGATACGAGATGCGAACAACGAATTCGGGTTGTCGATTTCAGAAATCCCGTTCGACTAATAGTTAGATGGGAAAGAACAGAGATATCGCTCGTAACAGGAAAAGGAGTCATTGAGCATGCACCACATCACTCCCTGTCTCTGGTTCGACAGTCAAGCTGAAGAGGCTGTACATTTTTACGTGTCGATTTTCAAGCGTTCGAAGATCGGACACATCACGCGCTATGGAGAGGCCGGCGCAAAGGTCTCGGGAAGGCCGGAAGGATCGGTCATGACCGTGACGTTTGAAATCGAGGGACAGGAATTTGTTGCGTTGAACGGTGGGCCACTCTTCAAGTTTACCGAGGCGATCTCGTTCATGGTGAAGTGCGAGACACAGAAAGACATCGACGAGATGTGGGGCAAACTCTCCCAAGACGGAGTACCGGGACCGTGCGGCTGGCTCAAGGATAAGTACGGGTTGTCATGGCAACTCGTCTCTCCCGTGTGGGAAGCGATGTTGCGAGACAAGGATCCAAAGAAATCTGAACGGGTCATGGAAGCGATCCTTCACATGACCAAACCCGATATCGAAGCGCTCAAGCAGGCCTATAACCAAACATAGACCACGCTCAAAAAAGGAGAAGAGTTATGAGCCCCAACGAAACCAAAACCTCTACTGAAGGCCGCGACCTCATCTTGACACGCATCATTGATGCCCCGCGCGAGAAGGTCTTCAAAGCTTGGACTGACCCCACCTTGCTCAAGCAGTGGTTCGCCCCACTACCGTGGACGACACCGAAGGCAGAAACGGACGTGCGCCCGGGCGGTTCAAGCCTGATCGTCATGCGTGGACCAGGCGGCAATGAATTTCCTTGTCCTGGCGTTTACCTCGAAGTCGTCAAGAACGAGCGATTGGTGTTCACTGACGCCTATATTAAAGCGTGGGAACCGTCAGAGAAGCCCTTCATGACCGTCACCATGACGTTCGAAGACATGGGCGGAAAAACAAAATACACGGCCCACGCTTCTCATTGGACAGTTGCTGACCGCGAAGCGCACGAACAAATGGGCTTCCACCAAGGTTGGGCGCAGTGCGCCGAGCAGCTTGCTGCGCTCGTCGAAAAGGTCTAGTGCCCAGATTAGGAGAAATCAGGATCATGCAAGAAATTTCAGATGAAAACTTTTGGAGATACAAAGCCATGCAGTCAAGTGACCATTCGATTTCGAGCAAGCGCCTGTGGGCGGGCCGCATCATGAGCGGCTTGCCCGCACTGTTTCTGCTGGTGGACGGGGGAATGAAGCTCTTCAAGCCGCAGGTCGTCGTCGAAGCAACCGTGCAGTTAGGCTATCCCGAATCCGTAATCGTTGGCCTCGGGTTGGTGTTGCTCGCCTGCACCCTGCTCTATGTCCTACCGTGCACCGCAATTCTCGGTGCGGTGTTGTTGACGGGCTACTTGGGTGGTGCAATCGCTTCGCAGATACGTGTCGGAGCGCCACTTTTCAACATCGCCTTCGCGTTGATCGTGGGCACCCTCGTGTGGGGCGGTCTCTGGCTGCGGGATCGCAGTCTACGAGAGATGTTGTCCCCTCGGACTCTTTAGGAGCGCCTTGGTTCACAACATCACCAGGAGAAACACAAAATGAGCAACATGAACGCAACAGAACAAATTACCAGCCACATCAACGAACTCTCCGGTTGGCGCGGCAAGATGCTCGCGCGCCTGCGCACGGTGATCCTTGATGCCACACCTGGCCTCGTCGAAGAGTGGAAATGGAACACGCCCGTGTGGTCGCACAACGGAAATGTTGTTGCTATTGGAGCTTTCCAGGACCATGTCAAGGTTAACTTCTTCAAAGGCGCATCGCTGAGCGACCCAAAGGGCATTTTCAACGCCGGCCTTGAAGCCAAGGCGAGTCGCGCCATTGACATTCACGAAGGCGACACGCTCAATGAGGCGGCGCTAAAGGAACTCGTCTGTGCCGCTGTCGCCCTCAACAGTGCCAAACCGAAGCCATCAACGACACAAAAGAAAAAAGGGAGGTCTTGATCGAAAGGCATTGGAAGTCAGCGTCAACTGTTTTGGAAGGCTCTGAGGTTCGAGCGTGCCGATGTTGCAGCAATCACCAAAAACACTGCTTGAGGCAGGATGCGCCGCCTCTGTCGAAGTATCGTCGACGCGTACGAATCTCCTCCGTACAGGTAGGAGTATTGAGAGATAAACCCCGTGAACTTATAGTACGACCTGTCGAATTCACAGTGGCCCGTTCGACAAATGGGTAGAGCCCTGGTTCAGCTGATCGAACCAGTCCTGAATCTCACCCTGAAAATGAGCCACCACAATACGATTCATGGTTATCTTCAAGGCGACGATGAACTCAGGATCCGGTCTATTGCTTGCGGCCGACGAACTCCACCCGAGTTCCAGATGTGCCCGCATCACGTTCTTCGGATGAAAGCGCACCGAGTCCATGGGCTCTCTGCCGAGAAGAAGGAAGTGAGATTGCAATTCGCTAAGTCTTAAGGCGGAGGACTTCGGCGCCGAGTTCACGCCTGAGATCAGAGAGCAAGAGGAGCACCTGCGTGCACAGATCGCCGACAAGAAGTCGTCGTAGCGTGTCTCGATGTGCATCGGCATCCAAGCGATGTCAACACTGAACTAGGAGAAACGCATGATGCAGTCTGATACACAAGCTTCTCCCGTCTCGAAAAAGCTGCTCTGGACCGGATACATTATGAGCGCGCGACCCGTGCTGGCGCTGCTCGTCAGCGGCGTCATGAAATTGATGAAGCCAG
>JBOGOU010000621.1:0-7687 GCA_050748205.1 Pyrinomonadaceae bacterium
CTTACGCCGCGTTGAATCTGATCGAATTGGAGGTGTTGGAAGCACGCCGAACCGTTGCGGACTTTCAGTTAAAGTCCGGGACTTTGGCGGAACAACTGAGCAAGACCATTCCTGCAGGAGATGTTTCCGCGCTCGCGGCTGCTTTTGATCTGGCTATAGCTACCGACGCGCTAATGGGCAAGGGTGCGTGGGCCGCCATGAGCGAAAGTGAACGCGACCAGATGTCATCGGCTTACAGGAGAGTAATACTCGAAATTCTTCTGGGTTATGGCAAAGAAGAAGGTGTGACTAAGGGAATGAGATTGCTGCGAGTCGAAGAGAAGGGTGATCACGCCGAGATCACATGTTTGACCTCGCCTCGAGAGGTCCTGCTCAAGTTCCGACTATTGCGCCAAAATAATGGCTGGCACCTCGTCGAGATCCTGCAAACCGACACGGATCTCCGAATCGTCGCTGAAACGCTGCGCCCAACTATTCAGGCTATCGAGGATCGACGGGCAGGACGGAAACCTGCCTCTTCAATGGCCACCGATTTTGTCAGAGTATTGCTGTTGCTTGCAAAGAAACCGGAGAAGGCAGTGGAATTAGCGGATCGCGCGCTCAAGGTTGATTCTTCAGACCGAGGCCTGCGTTACCTCAAAGCACTTGGCTTGTTGGGTGCGGAGAAAAGTGAAGACGCCATCAAGCTTTTGACAGAACTAGGCAACGAACAACCTGCTTTCGCGCCGGCACTCTATCGCTTGGCCGGCCTCTACGTTGCTTCGGAGAACGAAGCAGAAAAAATGCAGGTCATCGATCTCTACAACCGGTATCTTTCACTGGAACCGTACGACTCTCGGGCCCACCGGGCACTGGCCGTGGTCCATGACACTGCCGGTAACGCTGTTCAAGCCGAGGCCGCATATCGTAAAGCGATTGAGTCTGATCCGACGAACACCGATGGCTATATAAATTTGGTTGAGTTCCTTGTGAATCAGGGTCGGGCTGGCGAGGTGGGTACGATCTTGAGCGCAGGCGATAAACACAAGCGCGTGGACGAAGATCTTTTTGGGTCAACAATGGAGAATCTCTACCTCGGCGAAGCGGTTGATAGCGTCGAGAGTTTGGCCGCGAGCCAGCCGGAAAGGATGAAGACGAGCAGCACCGGCGTCCTTTATCTCGCCTTAGTGCACTCGGACAAAGGTCGTTACTTGCAGGCGCTGCGATTATTAAAGCTGGCGGCACGGCTGAACCAGAAGTCCACGGCGCCCTTGATGGCAATGGCGGAAGTCTATCGAAAGCTTGCCCGCTGGCAGGCGGCCGTGGAGACGGCAAACCAGGCGATTGCCCTCGAGCCTGAGAGTTCCGAAGCCCACTTTCAACGTGCATGCGCCCTTGCCCGACCTGGGTCAGACGAGTGCGGCGATGGCTGCCCTCAATCGATCCGTTGAACTCGAGCCGTTCCGCGCTGATTGGATTGCTGAAGAAAAGGATCTAAAAACGCTCAGAGCGTTACCTGCCTTCAAGAAGCTGGTGGCCGAATCTGAAAAGCGACAGTGAGCCGGATGACGAAGAGTATGAGGGCGTCAGGCTACATGTAACGGCCTTGCTGGATCAGGTGCGAATCAATCTACAGGTAGACGTTGGCTTTGCCGATCGCGTGGTGCCGGCACCAGAGATGATCGATTTCCCGACGCTACTCGACTTTCCGGCGCCACATATCAGAAGCTACACCCGCGAGAGTGCAATTGCTGAGAAGTTCGAAGCAATGGTGAAGCTGGGCATGCTGAATAGTCGCATGAAAGACTTCTACTACCTTTGGACTTTGAGTCGCGTGTTTTCATTTGACGGCCCCACTCTTTCCAAGGAGTTTAGCGTTAGAATTCATAGCTGCGATGGGGGAGTCGAGAATGGCTGTGGTATTGGAAGGCGGCTGCAGGGTAACAGGAATTAAAGACAGCGAGCCCACGATCAATGGAACCTTAAGCATTTGGCCCCAGATCGGGCGGGCTAACGACGCATCGGCCATCTCTCTACGCACGCTGGAGTTCGCGCCGGGCTTGTCGCCCGGTTTCCGCAATCAGGAATGTGACGAGATCCTTTACGTGCTGCAAGGAGCTGCCACCGTCCTGATAGACGGTTGGTCTTATCCGGTTCAGCCGGAGACTGGCGTCTATCTACGACCCGGCGCGATCCTGACGGTGGACAATCCTGGTCCAGAACCGTTTGTTCTCATCAGTTCGCAATGCCCGGAGCCGCTAGCCACGTCGGACACATTGCCCCCGTTCACTTCTCCTCAGTCGTTAGAGAGACCGACACTTCGGCGATCGCCGATCGTGCGTCTCGCGGATCGTGAAGCCGTCCCGACCGCAGACCGCTGGTATCGAGTGCTCGTCGACGATAAAGTCGGCAGCACGCAAGTGACGCAGTTTGTTGGCTCGATTCCCCCAGGCCGTGCGCCCGATCATTTTCATAACTACGAAGAGGTGCTTTTCATCCTGCGTGGTGTAGGCCGCATGTGGGCCGGGGAAATTCATACGCCCATTGCCTCTGGATCTTGCATCTACTTACCCAAAGGTCAGGTTCACTGCGTTGAGAATACGGGTCATGATGAGCTGCGACTGTTGGGTGTTTTCTATCCGGCGGGAAGCCCGAGTGTGAGATATGAAGTTTAGGAAGCAATAAGTCCAATAGGTCATATAGGACCAATCAATTGTGAAAGGATCGTCATTGCTTCCGCTACTTCTTCATCCGTGTTGAAGAAGTGAGGCGAGATGCGCAAGCCCACGCCGGGGCGGCAATCAACAAATACTTTCCTCTGCGCGAGACGATTTACCATTGCTGGTCCTTCATCGACATCAATCATTACTGAACCCCCGCGCTCGTTGACGTCCCGTGGGCTGTTTATTTTCCATCCACGCTCCAGAGCAAACTCGATCATCCATTTCGTTCGGCGGCGGGATTCGCGCGCGATTGTTTCGACGCCGACTTCTTCCAAGATTTTCAGACCGGGCAGTGCTGAATAGAGCGCGGGAATGCTCGGCGTGCCCTGCGCGAATCGGCGGACAGACTTGGCGTAACGCATGGGGGAATGCGCGAAGTCAAAGGGTGCGTCGTGCGCGACCCAGCCGGTAAGTCGCGGCTGCAGATCTCTTTGTAAGTCGGGTCGCACGTACAGATAACCGCAGGCTGGGCCGCCACAGAGCCACTTGATCGTGCCCCCGATCAGGAAATCAACGCCCCAGATAGACGCATTCAACTCAATCGATCCGGCCGATTGATAGACATCAAATAGAACGAGCGCACCAAGGCTATGCGCGCGTTCCACGATCGCTTTTGCATCGACACGACATGAGCTCCGAAATGAAGTGTGTGACATCGACACAAGACCCGTTGTGTCGTCGATGGCCGCGAGAATGTCTTCGAGAGGAACCGTAATGCCGTCAGGCGAGCCAACAATCTCAACCTTCGCGCCGAGAGCTCTCTGCGCTTCCCAGATGTATTCCATCGAAGGAAAATCCAGCGCGGATGTCACTACTTTATTGCGCTTCGTCGATGCGAAGTCAAAACACGATGCGACAGTCGCGAGCGCGATCGAGGCATTTGGTTGAATCTGCACTGAGCCCGGCGCCCCGCCGAGGATGCGCGCGATGCGGTCGCCCACGCGCCGTGACAATTCCCACCAGGCGTTGGCCCACGCGTCTTCGCTGGTGTGGTGCTCCCAGGCATCGCAATAGTCGAGCATCGATTCGCGCGCCGCCAGCGGTATCGGACCAAGACTGTGGCTGAGCAAATGAATACCGGAAGCGAGAGTGGGAAATTCTTCGCGGCGACGGTTGATTTGGGTTTCTGATTTAAGGTCCACGGTTTACGGGTCGGTGTTTCTCTTAAGTACCGAAATGCGTCCATCGTCTTCCATGTGTTAGTAAAATGGTGAACCTCCTAAATATTCTATCCTCTTATCTGCGCGAACATCTTTTCCACCGCCCGCGGATCTTTCATCAACGATTCATAAATTCCTTCGGCTTCTTCCCCGATAGGCGGATCGATTGTTTCCTCACGGATGTGCCGCAGAATCTCACCGGCAACAAATTCTTTCGTCAGCTTTGGCACCTCGGCGCCGCGGCTCATATCGGTGTCGATGGTGCTTGGCATGACGGTTATCACGCGCACGCCTTTATCTGCAAGATAAGCGCGCAACCCCTGGCCCAATGAAAGCAAGGCCGCCTTGGTCGCGCAGTAAGTTGGCACGATGGGAAGATTGACTCTTGCAAGAATGGTCGCGATGTTCACGATCATGCCATCGCCGTGCTCGGTCATGGCTGGCGCGAAAGCCCGTACCATGCGCAACACGCCGAGGTAGTTCACATCGATCTCGCGTTGAATGTCAGCAAACGTCATCTGCAGGGGATCGCCAAACAAAGCAACACCCGCGTTGTTAATCAGAATATCGATGTGACCGAGTTTTGTCGCCGCCTGGACATCGTCGTCAGAAGTAACATCCAGCCTGATTGGTGTAATCGACAAACCGGCTGCTGTGGCTTCAGTTCTTAGCGATTCGAGGTCTTCCGCCTGGCGCGCACCGGCGAGAACTTCCCGCGTACCGGCAGCACCAAAGGCAAAGGCGAGCGTACGGCCGAGGCCGCGACTCGCTCCGGTGATTAGAACTCGTTTGCCGCTAATCTCCATCGGACCCGCTCCTTCGCCACCTGGCTAACGCGTATAGCACTGCACCGACCGCGCTCCACACAACTACGAGTTCCAAACTCGTCAGTGAATGATTCGAAAGCCTCTCACTGAAGCTCTGTACTTGCAGCGTCTGTATATCCTGGATGATCTGGACGACAACCAGTCCGCCCATCGATAAAACCGAAAGCCACGCAGCGGCGCGCTGAAGCCAAACCGGCATGGCGATTGTGATCTCACCGTAAAGCTTTGGATTCCAACGTGGCAACAGCAGGAACGTCAGGCTGTGGAGGAAGTAAAGCAGCACCAGCGCGAATACCGCCACGTTCAAGGCCAGCGAGAGCTGACGGCTCACCAATAGTACGAGGCAAGCAACCACTGTTAGTGTTAGCGCCCGCACCGGCGTTGCCGTCCGTCGATTGATAACGCCGAGCCACTGGGGCGCGAGTCCGTCCTCGACAAAGATGATTGCCAGGCGCGACGGTACGATTAGCGTCGGATTCAACGACGTCGTGATTGCCATGATCGCGCCCAGCGTTACCAACGCCGCTGCTCCCCACGGCAGATAGACCGAGGCCACTTCGGTCATCGGCGCGCTGCTGGCTTGCAAACGCGCTCCCGGCAAAACACCGAACGCGACCACCGACATCAGCACAAATATCAACGCAGTGAGGCTGATTCCTTTCAAGAAGATTATGGGTAAGCGCCGCGTGCTGTCTTTGACTTCACCTGCCGTCTGCGCCAGCGACTCAAAACCAGCATACGAAAAGAAGAGTGGCACAAGACAAGCCAGGAGTCCGTTCAGCCCGTGCGTTACAAACGGCGAGTAGTTGGACCGCTGAATGGCAAACAGTCCCGGAACAACCAACACGACGATGGACAGGCCCAACAGTGCGCACATTGCCACCTGGATTCTGCCAAACCACTTCACTCCGATGGAATGGATTATGTAGAAGAAAAGCAAGCTCGCGACGGCCAGCGGCAAGTGATAAGTGTTTGGATCTAATCGCCGCCCAGTGAATTCAATTATGTAATCCGCCAGCGCGCTGGCGAGATAAGTTCCCGCGCCGATGTAAGCAATTATTTTTAGCCAAGACCCAATGTAGGCGATGCCAAACCCGCCCGACGTTCGCGAGATGTGCAGGTATTCGCCGCCGGGTTCTCGACCGAGAGGTGTCGAGATGAACGCCGCGTAAGGAACCGAGGTCGCCAGTATCGCCGGCATCAATAAGACGTAACCGAGAATCACACTCGGCCCTGTCAACGACCAGGCCTGACTCGTGACTTTGAATATCCCGGCACCGATCAGAATGCCGATTAGCGCGGCGTAGGATTCAACCGTGCCCAAATCGCGGCGCAGACGGCCGACGATGGCTGGAGGATTCTGAGCGTTCATTCGCCTAATTTTCTTCGGAACATTCGTTCAAGGAAGTCTAGAGGGCCGTTCGGCCCGGCACCTTGTCCTTTCTATAAAGATGTCGAGCCCCCGGCTCTGCGTATTCGCTCAAGGTCTTGAATTCAATCACGCTTCATCAGCGCATTCGCCGGCAGACTTGGATCAAGCACCTTCTCGGCACTCTCAACGCCGGCGATTGGGAGCTTATCTGTGTCGATCAAGCCGAGCTGCGCCAGCACGGAAGCCTGATCCCAGTAGATGTGTTCGTGCGCTAGTTTGCCGTCGCGGAAATGCACGATCACGACGAGCGGGACTTTGACATGGTTGCCCGTTGGCGCGAGGCCAGGCAGCATCCAGTCCATCTTGATGGTGTGGGTGAACTCAAAAACCATCTCATCAACCACCCGGTCAACGCCAATGGTGCGCGACACTGGAGTCATCCTTGTGTCTGGCGGCATTTGTGGAATGAAGCGCTGCGAATAAAACTGCCGCAGTTGATCGCGACCGATCCCGCCGGTCAGCACAGGAACGTGATTGACGTAGGCATCCTCGACCATCGTTGCCAGCGTGTCCTCAGTATCGCGTGTCGCAAACTCACACTTGACGTGTTCATCCCAGAGATCGGACAAGCTCCGCGGCGCGTTTGTGGCAGCCGGACCACCGAGATGGCGGACGAAGAATTCCAGCGTCCGCAGATGCGCCAAGTCAGCGGCCTGTGCGTCAAAGTGCGCGCCGCCGACGCGGGCAAAAGCGTGATCTTGTTCCGCGTATACGTGGAGCGTTGTCAGCCGGTGCGTATCCAGGGCCTGATGAATCTGTGCTTGAGCTGAGGGTGGGCAGAATTGATCCCGGCCCGCCATGTGCAGCATTGTCGGACAACTAATGCTCGCCGCTTCCGCAATAGCGGACTCGATGCCGACGCCGTAATAGGCAACTGAACAATCCGGGTCAGAGCGCGTCGCCAGCAGGTAAGCCAGTTTCCCGCCGAGACAAAACCCAACTGCTCCGACTTTCCCCGTGCAGGCTGGATGTTGGTGCAGAAAGGCAAGCGTCGCCGCCGCATCTGCAACGGCTTTGGCCTCGTCCAGTCCCTGATACAACTCCATGGCGCGCTGCCACTCTTCATCGCTCTGATCGGTCAGTTGCACGCCCGGCTTCTGTCGCCAGAAGAGATCAGGGCAGGCTACGACAAACTCTCTCGCAGCATACCAATCGGCAATGGCACGCATGTCCCGGTTGACTCCGAAAATCTCCTGCAAGAGGACCAGGCCGGGACCTTTTCCGCCTGATGGCAAGGCCAGGTAGGCTGCAAACTCCTGGCCTTCTGATGAGCGAATCGTAATCATGATGTCCTTTCAGTTGCAGCGTGCCTTCAGGAGCGATCTGCACGCAGGTCCGTGCGGTGTTTATACTTGCTGGAATTTGTAAGACTAATCGAAGCGCTGTCTTTTTACCACACCCGAAAACCCTCATTCAGGCCTTCGATCCTTCAGTTGGCAACCGCCAAAAAGAGAGCCGAGGTTGAGCACCGATGTGTGCAGGAGAGGATAAGACACGACGCGACCCTGAAGGCGTCGCACCCAAGATTCATTGTGCGACGCCTTCAGGGTCGGATCATCTGCGCAC
>JBOGOU010000622.1:0-5400 GCA_050748205.1 Pyrinomonadaceae bacterium
TCTTACAACTCAGGCGCTTTGCCTTCTCTCCAACACCGTGTCCAGGAACCTTAAGACGAACTCTTGCTCTTTGCGGGGCAGGAGCTTGACCTGCTCGAAGCGCCGTTGAAGCTGGGAGACGGGTCCGGGCTTGGCGCGCGTGGTGTGCGGCTGGCTGCCCAGGAGATCAGCGACCGAGACTTCCAGCGCGGCGGCGGCGCGTTCGATAAAGCCCAGCGCGGGGTTAGGCGAGCGGCGCTCATAGTAATCAATCATCTTTTGGGTGGTCTTCATCAACTGGGCTAGCTGCGTTTGCGTCATTCCTTTGTTACGGCGCACGGCGGCGAGTCTTTGTCCGAAAAGGGGCGCTTGCTTGAGTTCTGGTCTGCCAGCCATAAGGGTCGCATTGTAGGGCTGCTTTTCGAGTTGTGGATGGCTCATCTTTTAGCTTGCCTTTCTCTACCAAGATAAACTAGTATTGCGCGACTCGGTTGGTAATCGCAACTTTTTTGAAAATAGGGCTTGACAGCTTTTTGGAGAATCACTGAATGGCGCGGATACCCGAAGCAGAGATCGAGCGGTTGAAGCGGGAGATCGCTTTGGAGCGATTGGTGGAGGCGCGCGGGGTTGTGCTGAAGCGCAAGGGCGCGAACTTTGTAGGCCGTTGTCCGTTCGGCACACACGCGGATACAGAGCCGAGCTTTGTGGTGACGCCGGCGAAGAATCTCTGGCACTGCTTTGGGTGTCAGCAAGGCGGATCGGTGATTGATTGGGTGATGAAAGTTGAGGGCGTCAGCTTTCGGCATGCGGTGGAGTTGCTGCGTGACGATAACGCCTCGCTGGCCACGGCGGCGGCAATCATGCCGGCGGGCCCACATTCACGCGCGACGCGCGAGGGGTTGGGAGTGAAACGGTCGCGGGTGCAGAAGTTGGGGACGCCGCTTGATCCACAAGCAGAAGATCACGAGTTGCTGCTGCAAGTCATCCACTACTACCACGAGACGCTGAAAGAGAGTCCAGAGGCGCTGCGGTATCTGGAGCGGCGCGGGCTGCAGGCTGAAGAAGCGATTGAGCGCTTTCGTTTGGGTTATGCGAACCGGACGCTAGGCTATCGCTTGCCGTCGAAGCTGAACGCAGCGGGCAGAGAGCTACGCGGACGGTTGCAAGAGTTGGGCATCCACCGTGAAAGCGGGCATGAACACTTCAATGGAAGCTTGGTCATTCCCATCTTCGATGAGCACGGCCACGTCGCTGAGATCTACGGCCGCAAGATCGTCAGGGGCTTGCACGCGGACATCCCGCTCCATCTCTACTTGCCTGGGCCACACCGGGGCGTTTGGAACGTCGAAGCGTTGCAGGCAACGAAAGAGATCATCTTGTGCGAAGCGCTCATCGATGCGCTGACGTTCTGGTGCGCCGGCTATCGGAACGTGACGGCGAGCTATGGAGTCGAGGGCTTCACGGAAGATCACCTGGCGGCGTTCAAGCGCTACGGTACGGAGCGGGTGCTGCTTGCTTACGATCGCGATGACGCAGGAGAGAAAGCCGCCGCAGCGCTCTCTGAGAAGTTAATCGCCTGTGGCATTGAGTGCTTTCGCATCCACTTTCCGAAAGGGATGGACGCCAATGAGTATGCGCTGACAGTAAAGCCCGCGGAGAAGTCGCTCGGAGTACTCATTCGCAGCGCGCAGTGGCTGGGTGGTCGGGGCGGCGCAGCCGCTTTGGAGTGCGCCGGCTCCGACGGCGCTTTGGATGCTGTCGAGGTTGAGTCCTCACCCGACGCAGCAGCTAAAGAGGAAGAGAGTTTGCCGCTTCTCTCTTTAGCTGCTTTCGCTACGCCAGCTATAGCTACAGAGGAAACCACGCCTGGGCCAGGCGATGAGCTTCACTCTTTACCTGCTGAAGCTGAGGCATCCAAAGCGCCGTCGTTGCCGGCGCACTCCAAAGTAGAGCCGCTGGCATCGCCGTTGCCGGCGGCGCCGGCAGCGGATGCGCCGCTGCAAATCAACGGCGATGAGATCGTGATGCGCTTTGGCGATCGGCGCTATCGGGTGCGCGGACTGGCGAAGAACCTAAGCTTCGACGCGCTGAAAGTTAATGTCATGGCGGCGCGTGAAGACGGCTTTCACGTGGACACAATCGAGATGTACTCGGCGCGGCAGCGACAGCTTTTCATCAAGCAGGCGGCCGAAGAGATGAACGTCAAGGAAGACGTGGTCAAGCGTGACTTCGGGCGCTTGCTGTTGAAGCTGGAAGAGCTGCAGGACGAGGCGGTGAGAAAAACTCTGGAGCCGAAAGAGCAGACCGTCACGCTCAGCGATGAAGAGCAGAAGGCCGCGCTCGAGCTGCTGCGCGATCCAAAACTGTTAGAGCGGATCCTGGCCGACTATGAACGCTGCGGCGTCGTCGGCGAAGAGACGAACAAGCTGGTCTGTTATCTGGCGGCAGTCTCGAGAAAACTTGATGAGCCGCTGGCGATCATCATTCAAAGCTCGTCGGCGGCGGGCAAGTCATGGCTGATGAATGCGGCGCTGGCCATGATGCCGGAAGAGGAGCAAGTGAAATACTCGGCCATGACCGGGCAAAGCTTGTTCTACATGAGTGAGACGAATCTGCGGCACAAGATCCTGGCCATCGTCGAAGAAGAGGGTGCAGAGAGAGCTTCGTATGCGTTGAAGCTGTTGCAGAGCGAAGGTGAACTGACCATCGCTTCAACCGGCAAGGACCCGACCTCTGGAAGACTCGTCACGCACGAGTACCGTGTTGAAGGACCGGTGATGATCCTGCTCACCACGACGGCCGTCGAAGTTGATGAAGAACTTTTGAATCGTTGCATCGTGCTGACCGTTGACGAAGACCGCGAACAGACGAGAGCCATTCATCGGTTGCAACGCGAGCGGCAAACCTTGGAAGGCTTGCTGGCCAGGCGCGATCGCGACAGAATCCTGGCCGTGCATCGCAACGCGCAGCGGCTCTTGCGCCCGGTGCACGTAACTAATCCCTTTGCCCGGGAGCTCACCTTCCTCGATGACCAGACCCGCACGCGCCGCGACCATCTGAAATATCTCACACTGATCAGAAGCATTGCTTTGCTGCATCAGTACCAACGGCCCACGAAGAGCGTCACACATCACGGCCAGGCAATGCAGTACATCGAAGCCACGGTGGATGACATTGCGGCGGCGAATGCACTGGCGCATGAAGCGTTGGGCCGCTCGCTCGACGAACTCGCGCCACAGACCAGGCGGCTGTTGCTGCTCATCGATGAGATGGTCACCGAGGCCTGCAAGCAGTTGGCCGTTGAGCGCTGCGATCATCGCTTCTCGCGCCGCCAGGTGCGGGAGTTCACCGGCTGGGGCAACACGCAACTGAAACTTCATCTACATCGATTGGAAGAACTTGAGTATCTGCTGCTGCATCGTGGCGGTCGCGGCCAGAGCTTCGTCTACGAACTGCTTTACGATGGCCAGGGCAAAGACGGGAAGCCATTCCTCTGTGGCTTGATTGACGTAGACCAGTTGCGCGCGCAGAACGTAGCACAAACTTCAGTTTGTGATGCTGATCACAACTACGATCAGAACCAGTCGGGGGTAAAGGCTGAGTGGTCGGGGCCAAGTCGGGCCGAAGTCGGTGGGGTGTCGGGGGGTGGTCGGGGTGAGTCAAGTGTTGCCGCTAAAAGTGTAAACCTCGAAATAGAAGCTTCCTCGCTGAAAACTCCACTTCTGGGGAGAGAAGAAACCGCGCCGTCGTACGTAACTGCAAATCGTAAGCATGCGCAAGCAGCTGCGGGTTCCCATCGCGGGCAGCCCGCGATGGGAGATCATTGATGGGCCGGCGCGGACAACGCAAGCCCAAGCTCAGTGTGGGCGACGTGACCGACCCGCGCGGCATGGCGCGCCTCTCGTCTGCGCATCTCGAATGGATGCGGGTGCAGAACTACTCCGAGCAAACCGTCACCGGACGCGAGAAGCATCTGCGCCGCTTCACTCTCTGGTGCGAAGAGCGCAGCATCACCCGGCCAACGGATGTCACCAAGCCAATCCTTGAACGCTACGCGCGCTGGCTCTATCACCACCGCAAAGACGACGGCCGGCCGCTTTCGTTTGGTTCTCAGTATGGGCAGCTCATGGGCGTGCGGATGTTCTTTCGCTGGCTGGCGCGGCACAATCACATTCTCTCGAATCCTGCTTCCGAGCTTGAGCTGCCGCGCCGCGAGAAGCGCTTGCCCAAGCACGTGCTCACCATCAGCGAAGCCGAAGCAGTCATCAATCAGCCGAACCCCAACGAAGCGCTGGGCCTGAGAGACCGCGCCATCCTGGAGACGTTCTACTCGACAGGAATGCGGCGCATGGAGTTGGTCAACCTGAAGCTCTTCGACGTCGACTTTGATCGCGGCACTGTGCTGATCCACGGCAAAGGCAAGAAGGACCGCATGATCCCCATCGGCGATCGCGCCCTGGCCTGGGTCGAGAAGTATCTCAACCAGGTGCGGCCGTCGATTGTCGTCGAGCCGGACGAAGGCTGGCTGTTCCTCACCAAGGAAGGCACGCAGTTGATCGCCGACCATCTATCGAGCCTGGTCAAGCGTTACGTTGAAGCCGCCAACACCACCAAGACCGGAGCCTGTCACTTGTTCCGCCACACGATGGCCACCTTGATGCTCGAAGGCGGCGCCGACGTGCGCTACATTCAACAGATGCTCGGCCACTCACGCTTGGAAACCACCGAGGTCTATACTCACGTCTCGATCAGAACCCTCAAAGCAGTGCACTCCGCCACGCACCCGGCACACTTGCAGCGCCCATCATCTGAACCGAAGTTGCTCCCGCAAGTAGCACAAACTTCAGTTTGTGATGGTGACACCAGCAACGTCATCGCCGAATCAATCGACAATGCTGCTGAAGATCTCCTTTTATCTTTAGCTGCTGAAGCTGCTGAGGAAGAACACTCTCTGGCTGCATCTCACTTCGCAAATTGAATCAATCGAGAGTTGCCGAGTCGCACGTTGCGTTACTCAGTCAACGTCCGCTGCGGCTCTCTCTAGCGTGAGTTGTCGCGCTCCGCGTTTCGTGGCGACGGGCAGCGGCCCCGGACGGGCGGGGTCATCCGATAACGCGGCATTATGTCCTGGTCAGACAATCGCTGCGCCGCGGCCTGGGCCAGAGTTCGTAGTGGTCACGAAGTTTGTTACAGACGAGCGCACGTGCAGCCGCTGGCCCATGTCCCGTCACACCGATTGCACCGGCACATAATTGGGTCGTTATCCGACGCCCCCGCCCGCCCGTGCCCGCCGCCCTCCGTGGTCCAGGCGCAGCTTGTCGCGTTATCAAGCTTGAGCGTGTGGCCCGGGTACTCGGTTACGTCGCAAGTCGCGTCGCTCCGCGCGTCACGGGCTGTGCAGAAAAGCAGCACATCCCGCGC
>JBOGOU010000623.1:0-5885 GCA_050748205.1 Pyrinomonadaceae bacterium
CAGCAAGATCAGGGTGCATGTTACTAATGTCGCTGGTGACAATCACACGCAGGTGGTGGAGATCGAGGCTTACAATCGAGGCAACGTGCAATGGCTGGTGGCGGACCAGTTGGGCACGCCGCGAATGATCTTTGACAAGACCGGGAGCCTGGCCGCAACGAAGCGACATGATTACTTGCCGTTCGGTGAGGAGTTGTATGCCTCTCAAGGCCTGCGCACGACCGCGCTCGGCTACACCTCGGACACCGTGCGGCAGAAGTTCACCCGCAAAGAACGGGACATGTCCAAGCGATCAAAGAGCGAGCGTCGCGCTATCTGCGATGGAAATGACGAGCACCAATTCTTCGCCTGAATCAGACGACGCTGTAGATTCATAACGGGATGTCAGCGAACTAGTTATCCCACAAAGCTTTTTTGGATCGTCCTATTATTTCATCCTGAAGGCTTTTTGATGCGTTTGGCCCAAAGTTAGCGATTTTCCATCGTAGCTGGCGGGTTGGCTCCACCCGATTATTCTCCCCAATAACACACCGTATCGACGCACACTCCAATCATCGCAGCCACGTCCTTTTGATAAAGCCCCAAATCCAGCCTCCTTGCCCTGATCCTATCTCCTAAGGTCTTGATTTCGTACGGATAACAAGAATCCTTAGGTTTTTGGGCCTTTATCGCGAAGTGACGGCAACGCAGGGGTGCCCTTGTGGTTTCTAGAACGATCCGACGCGAGAATGTCGTGCACGCCGCTACAGATTCAGCGTTACGTGGGCACGATCTCCGGGCCACTACTGGATCGCATCGACATACATGTCGACGTGCCGGCGGTAAAGTTTCGTGACTTGAGTGGCGAACCGTCCGCCGAGGCAGAGACCTCGGTGGAAATTCGGGAGCGGGTCAACTCTGCCACATTCGTCTCACCGTTCCCAGTTTCATATTCCCCTGGACTGGATTTCTACGGCGATCCAGCACATCTACTTCGAATCCGGGATATGACGGGCGGAATCGGGTCGCCTTCCAGGTCTCAACGGTAATGTCGTTCTCTGCTGCTCGGTGGTAGCCGTACTGAGGCAGGCCGGTGCGGTCGCCACGCACGTCCGACCCGCGCAGATGAAGGATCCGCACACGAAATCCTTCGACTCGTCTTATCTTCCTCTCGACATTGGCGACCGTTGACATGCTGGTTCAGTGATTCGTCTTAACCGCATTCAATACAAAGTCAGCAATCAAGTCCAAATATCCATCTCCCTGAGAACCAAAAACATTATGCCCTGCGCCGGGAAAGATTAGCAGCTTTTTTGGTTCCTTTGCAGCGGCAAATAGGCGATATCCGTGTTCCGTAGGAATGGTCCCGTCTGGGTCTCCGTGGGTAATTAGCACAGGACAGTCCACCCGGGACAGCTTTCGCGCAGATTCAAAACGGTTCTTGGCAAGGAAATGCAACTGACGAGGCAACAAGGGCAGCACTGTTGACGCGAGATCGCTAACAGAGCTAAACCCTGACTCCAGTATTATGGCAGCACACCTCTTGCGCGAAGCCAGGTCTGCCGCCACTGCCGTTCCAAGAGATTGACCGTAAAGCACGACCCCCTCGGGGCGGACACCACGCGTGTTCGTGACGTACTGGTAACCGGCGTCTGCATCGGCGTAGAGGCCAACCTCACCGTCCACGTCTCCGTCACTACGACCATAACCGCGGTAATCCAGTAGCAGCACGTCGAAGCCCCGGCTCGAAAGCCGTTCTCCCACCCATCCGACATTTCTGATATTTCCGCCGTTACCGTGGAAGAAGATGATTGTCGCAACGGCAGGTCGCTCACTAGTCTCAAAAAACCAGCCGTGCAAGCGTATGCCGTCAGCCGCCGTAATCAATACATCCTGGGCACCCGCCGGCGGGGTCCATTTGTCGCTGGCGTCGTAGCGGACCGGATGAAATGACACTGTATGCTCAAACCAACGCAGTCCATAGAAGAAAAGAAACCCGAGAAATATGAGCGCCGCCGCGCCCCCAATCAGACGTTCACGAGACAAAAAGCCTCGGGCGGCCTGGTCGTGTCGCGCATCATTTTTCAGCTTTAGAGGATCACCTCTCATCAGCTTATCTGGCATCACAGAGACGTCTGCCCCCTGACTTGTTCGCTCTTTAGAATGATAGCGCGACCGATGACGGCAAGTATAAGCTTCGAGTGGTAAGATTAGTTCCGATGAGTCAGCATCCACACCTGATAGGTTTAGCTGAGGCCGAATTAATTGCTTTTGTCGAAGAACTCGGCGAACCGGCTTACCGCGGCCGGCAGATCTTCTCCGGCCTTCACCAACGTCGTCTGCGCTCGTTTGACGAGATGACCGATCTACCGAAGGAGCTTCGGGCGCGGCTCAACGAACGTGCGGTCGCGTCCACCCTGACCGTTGAGTCTCGTTATCTATCGGAAGATGGAACGCGACGGTATCTCATGAGGACGCACGACAACTTACCGGTTGAGACTGTGTTCATTCCCGAAGAGCGTCGTGACACAATCTGCTTTTCCTCGCAGTCTGGATGTCCCCTCCAATGCAGCTTCTGCCTAACGGCCCAGTTAGGGCTGCTGCGGTCGTTAACTGGGGGCGAAATTGTGGAACAGATTATTATCGCGCTCAACGACGCTTATGGATTGGGCGTGAAGCCCCCGCGCGGCACAAACCTGGTGGGCATGGGCGCGGGTGAGCCATTTCTGGCGTTCGATTCATTGCTGAAAGCGCTGCGGATTATGGCTGCTCCGAAGGGGTTGCATATTGTTCCTAATCGCGTAACAGTCTCAACCGCCGGCGTGGTGCCGCGCATACTTGAACTGGCTACGATTCCCGAACGGCCACACCTCGCTATCTCCCTGGCCGCTCCTACGGACGAGCTGCGAGATGTCCTAATGCCGATAAACAAGAAGTGGCCGCTCGCACAGCTGATGGCTGCCTGTAAGGAGTTTGAGCGTTCGCTGAAGCGTGGCGAACGATTCACCTTCGAGTATGTAATGCTTGAGGGCGTCAACGACTCCGACGAGCACGCGAGACAACTCGCAAACTTGCTCAATCACCACCAGATGCGCGCCAAGGTGAATCTAATTCCGCACAACCCAGCCGATCCCCTTCCCTATAGGCCATCCTCGACGGAGCGGATTGAAGGCTTCAGAGTGATCCTGGGGTCCAAGGGAGTTCACACCTTCGTACGAAAACCACGCGGGCGAGATATTTATGCCGCCTGCGGACAGCTAGCGGCGCGCCACGGCACGAATCTGGTTCAGCTGGCCGGCGCATGACTGCGAGCCAGGTAACCCTTGCCGCCATGGCATCCAAACGCTAAGCTGTCAAACCGTTGGCCCGCGTAAAGCCTTAATCTCACAAAGGAGAACAGCGAGATGTCTGGCTATCTACCAAACTCCGCTCCGTTCAGCGCACGTCTTTTGCTCTTGTTTCCTCTCGCCCTTTCTTTCGCTCTATCGTTCTCTCAGTGTGGGACGAAAAAGCCCGCCGCTCCTGACACTACCGTGCCGATCATCAAATGGAGAGTGGTTAACAGCGCAACTGGCGACCAGAAGAACATCACTGGCAGTGCTGACATCGCCGGAAAGCACGGAGAGCACTACAAGGTCTCATGTTTCGCAGAAGACCCGGAAGGCGTACACCAAATAAAATTAGGTGGTTCCCACTCGTACAGATGCACGGATGGCAGGCTCGCGACATTAATCACCAGCGACTACATCCCCCAGAGTCAAGATCTCAATCCGGATAGTAGTGGCAATGTGCTGACGCAAATCTTCCTCATACACGATGTCAATCTGGCGTTAGATTGCGGAGAATGGCCCACCTTCTCATCCGGAAGTGTAGAGCTTACGTGCCGCGGCACAAATTATAACGGGGGAAATGCGGAAGGCGGACTGCTCTTCCACGTGGCCAGGCAGTGACGCGACCACCACCACGTCGGTTTCGTGCTTTGCAGGCTCCATTGTAAAATCCCTGCGGTTATAGATTCTGAGCAAGGTAACAAACAACTGATGAGATTTATTAACGTTCGAAGGGCTATCCAATTGCTTTTTGTCGGAGCTCTACTGGTGTTTCCGACCACCTTTGCCGCGGTACCTGAGCCACAATCGTCGCCAAACATCGGCGTTAATGGTTACGTTTCGGCTAAAGAGGTGAATCGTGGGCGCCCGGCGCAAACCATGGTAGTAATGGACATTCCGTCAGGTTTCCATGTCCACTCAAACCGCCCGCTGGAAAAATTTCTCATTGCCACGCAATTACAAGTTGAGGCACCAAAAGGGGTGAGAGTCGGTCCTGTCAATTACCCGCGCGCACTTTTGCGGAGTCTCAAATTCTCGAAGAACAAGGTGGCGGTCTATGAGGGTCGTGCGACGATGCGTTTTAACGTAACCGTGCCCGCCAACTTCGGCTCAGACTCAACGGAATTAAAAGCCCGCTTGCGCTATCAGAGCTGCAATGATGAGCTTTGCTTTCCACCGCAAACTCGCGAAATCACAATACCGATCAAAGTTAAGTAAGAATAGGGAGCAAGGCAACTTTTCTAACTCTTAATCCACCCGCTCCAGTATCACTTCAGCAATCGCGTGCTCACTTGTGTGAGAAAGCGAAAGATGAGCTACGGTAGCACCTGACTTTTCAAAAAGTTGCTGAACATGGCCGTGAAAGATCAGATAGGGTGCGCCACCGTCACGTGAAGAGATCTCCACGTCCTGCCAGCCGATGCCGCCACGCCATCCAGTCCGTAGTGCCTTAAGCGCAGCTTCTTTTGCGGCGAAGCGAACGGCATAATGTTGGGCGGCCACAGCGCCTTTACGTTCGCAGTAGGAACGCTCAGCGGCTGTGAAGACGCGCTCCGCAAAGCGAGGGGTGCGTAGCAGGGCTTCGCGGACGCGACGAATTTCGATAATGTCTACGCCAATGGAAATAATCACAGATTCAGAACTTAAGCGCGCCGGTTTCTATTGGCGCGAAGCAGATGGTTTGCGGGCCCTTGTTTGCGCGCCGCTCGAAGATGACGGTTTCACGAACGGCTTCTCCACGCGGCTTGGCGGCGTGAGCCCAATGCCTCAAGCAGCGCTCAATCTCGCCGGGTTCAACGAAGACGCGGCGGAGAACATTCTGGAGAATCGCCGCCGGTTTCTCAAGCTTTTCGGCGCGCAATGGAAAATGGCGGGCTGCTGGCAGGTCCACGGCACAGACGTGCGTCTAATCCAGGATGCCGAGGAGGCCAAGCCCGCGGAAAATGCCAGTGGCGACACGGTCTACTGCGACGCGATAGTAAGTGATGCTGCCAACGTCCTGGCTACTGTCAAGACGGCCGATTGTGTACCGATACTGATTGCCGACCCGAGGACAGGATCCTTTGCGGCGGTCCACGCGGGCTGGCGGGGAACATTTGCCGGAATCGTACTATACGCTTTGGAACGTCTAACCGCGGAATACAATGCCCACCCCGCGAATCTCAGAGTTGCCATTGGACCAGCAGCCGCCGCGTGCTGTTATGAAGTTGGCAGCGAGGTAATTGACGGTTTTAAGGAGCGCTTTCCGGGAGCCGACCGTCTTTTCACACCAACGCGTGCGGGACACGCGCGCATCGATTTGCTTAGGGCGAACCTGGATCAGTTGACAGCCGCCGGAGTCGAACCCGAGCGCATTCACATTGCACCTTTGTGCACTATGTGTCGTACTGATTTGTTTTTCTCTTATCGCCGGGAAAAGCAGGTGCAGGGCAAGGTCGGGAGGCTGATGGCAGTGATCGGAAGGAACGGGAAGCGCGCGTAGAAGCACACGTGGCTGAACGTCATTACGGAACCGAGAGCATTACGGAACCGAGAGCATTACGGAACCGAGAGCGGTAGCGACCGGATGCTACACTC
>JBOGOU010000624.1:0-9723 GCA_050748205.1 Pyrinomonadaceae bacterium
TCAAACCGTGGCGCTAGTTCTGAGCGGCGGTAATATTACCGTCGAACAACTCGGTGCGGTGCTTGGCTTGCACCATCGTCAACTTCAATGCTCCGCAGAAAGAGAAACATAACTTTATCGGGCCACAGCATCGTCCCGCTAGCGCAATTCTTCGCAGTAGCTCAGGGGGCCTGTGTCTCAAGGGGCTAATGTCCCAAGGGGCGTATTGAAGTTCTGCCATGTTTGTTGTATAAGCCGTTTCACGGCGTAAATCGCAATCGAGGACATCACCAAGCGCAAGCAGGCGCAGGTACCGTGAAGCAGGCGGTTATTTCGCCCTCTGCCTTGAGCCTTATGTAATCGCCGAAGGAATTTCCTGGTTATGCGCGGGAGCAGTTCATCGACGATCTGTTGAGCGAGCTCGGCACAGTACTCGCGGCGGAGACAATCGGAGGCTGTTAATGGAGACAGACGAAAAGGAAGAAAGGCTGCCGCGCTCCGGAGCCCTCCAGAACGCCAGGAGCATTCAGCTCGCCCGCAACACTTCGGAGCGGGAAGGCAAGAAAACGGAAGGGGCTTTGCGCGCGAGCGAAGAACGGTTTCGCTCCCTGGTACTGGCTTCTGCACAAGTAGTCTGGACGACCAACCCGGATGGCTTGGTCGAAGAGGATTCTCCTTCCTGGCGTGCCTTCACGGGTCAGACCTACGAACAATGGAAGGGTCAGGGTTGGCTGGACGCGATACATCCAGACGACCGCGAGGCTACAAAGGAAACCTGGTTACGATGTGTGGCTGACAAATGCATTTGCGAAACCGAATATCGCGTGCGGGCGGCGAACGGCAGCTATCGCTGGACCGCAGTGCGCGCGGTGCCGGTGCTCAATCCCGACGGCTCCATTCGCGAATGGGTCGGGATGAACAACGACATCACTGAGCGCAAGCGGACGGAGGAAGCGTTGCGCGAATCCAACCAGCGCATTACCAACATCGTCGAAGGCATCACCGACGCGTTTGTCACCGTGGACAAGGATTGGCGCTTCACTTACCTGAATCAAAGGGCGGAAGAAATCCTGCTTCCGCTGAAAAAATCGCGTGAAAATCTCCGCGGGAAAAATTTCTGGCAGGAATTTCCCGATCTCGTCGGCACGGTGGGCGAGGAAAACTATCGGCGCTGCCAGCTTGCGCTCGGTAATGTCTTGGAAATAAATGGAAATGCCGTCTTTGGATGGATAGGCGCGGACTTCAAACCATCCGCTGAGCGGCGGGTAAAACAATTCAAACTGCACCGTCACCTGGCGGAGAATGCGTTGCGAGAAAGCGAAGAGCTCTATCGCGTCTTGTTCGGCTCCGTGCCTGTCGCCGTATTTGTCTGTGACCGCGATGCGGTGATTCAACACTACAACAGCCGCGCCGTGGAGCTTTGGGGTCGAGAGCCGACTTGCGGAGTTGAGCAGCACTGCGGATCCTGCAAGCTTTTTCTTCCGGATGGCACTCTGTTACCACACCCGGAGAGTCCCATGGTGGAAGTGCTGCGCACGGGCATCCCCGCAAACAATGTGGAAGTGTTCATCGAGCGGCCAGACGGCTCGCGCATTCCGGTCATTGTTAACTTCGCTGCGCTAAAGAACGCGCAGGGAGAAATCACCGGCGCCATCACTACTTTTGACGATATCAGCGAACTGAAGCGAGCGCAGGAGGCTTTGCGTGAAAGCGCGGAGCGTTTCCGCTTCATGGCCGAATCGATGCCGCAAAAAATCTTCACCGCCAAACCCAGCGGCGATGTGGATTATTTCAACGCGCAATGGCTGGAGTTCACCGGGCTGACCTTCGAGCAGATTCGAGATTGGGGCTGGACACAATTCATTCATCCCGATGATGTAGGGGAAAATATTCGTCGCTGGAAATATTCGATTGAGACGGGCGACTATTTTCAGTTGGAGCATCGTTTCCGCCGCAAGGACGGAACGTACCACTGGCACTTGAGTCGCGCTCACGCAATGCGCGACGCCGAGGGCAAAGTGCTGATGTGGATCGGCTCGAACACCGAGATCGACGACCAGAAGCGCGCGGAAGTTGAACTCAAGGAACTTATGAAGCGCGAGCGAGAAGCGCGCGCCACCGCGGAAATCGCTAACCGAGTCAAAGATGAATTCCTGGCCATAGTTTCGCACGAGCTACGCACGCCGCTAAATGCGATCGTCGGGTGGGCGCAGTTGCTGAAGAGCGGAACACTGGACCAGCGCGAATCTGAACGAGCGATCCAAACTATTGATCGCAACGCCAAGGCGCAAGGGACGATCATCAATGAGCTGTTGGACACGTCGCGCATCATCAGCGGCAAGTTGAAGCTCGATAGGCAACCAATAGATCTCGCGGGTGTCATCAACGCGGCTCTAGATGTGGTGCGACCTGCGTCTGACGCTAAGGCGATTGAGATAGTGGCTGTAGTGGAACCTGAGGCGGGCCTGGTTGCTGGAGATTCGGTGCGGTTGCAACAGGTCGTCTGGAACCTGCTCTCGAATGCGGTCAAGTTCACTCCCAAAAAAGGCCGAATCGAAGTTCAGCTCAAACGCGCGGGAACTGACGTGGTGATCGTTGTGAGGGATACAGGCATGGGGATTCCTCCGGACTTCCTGCCCCATATCTTCGAACGCTTCCAGCAAGCCGACACTTCGGAAAAAAGGACGCATGGCGGTCTGGGCCTCGGGCTCTCAATCGTTCGTAACCTCGTCGAGATGCACAGCGGCAACGTCCAGGCCGAAAGCGAGGGAGAAGGCCTGGGCGCGACGTTCGTCGTAACTCTTCCGATCATGGCCGTATCGGGCGTGATAAATGCTCGTCCTGAGTTTCAGGTCGTCGATTCCGAATTGCGGGTTTCTGGGGCAGAACTGCACGACGAAGATGCCGAAGAACAGCGAGACCTGGAGTTGAAATCCGACATCCTCGCCGGGGTCAGGGTGCTTGCTGTTGACGATCAGCCAGATACTCGCGATTTGATCATCCTGGCCCTTACGCGGTATGGCGCCGAAGTGAGGGCCTGCACGTCTGCGACCGAGGCACTAAACATGATCCAGGAATGGAAGCCTGAAGTCATCGTGTCTGATATCGGCTTACCGGATGAAGATGGCTACGATCTGATGCGAAAGATTCGTGCGCTCGAGTCGGAATGCGGAGGTCAAATCCCTGCTGTTGCTCTTACCGGTTATGCTAGCGCAGCGGACGAAGCGAAGGCCCATGCCGCAGGCTATCAGGTTCATATAGCTAAGCCAGTGCAACTTCGCGAACTGGTCGCAACTATAGCGAAGCTCTCGGGACTAGTCATAAGGTAATAAGGTAACTTGGGTGTGTAATGCGAATAGCGGACAGATTTCTTGATTCGACTCAAGAATTCGGTAACCTCTACGAGCTGATTGATACCGAATACTCTGCGAGATGGCACCCTTAACGACCCCTCTATCTACTTCGGTCATTGGCGTGTTTCGTCGCCGACTACTACGAATCCACGGCACGATTTTGACGCTGGTTGCATTGAGTAGTGCTGTCGCTACGACACTGGGCCGGATGACAGGAACCGGGCCATTTGGTTTTATGGAGCAGTACCCGATGGTTTGGGTTGGTCTGATCCAGGCGTATCTCCTCATGACGCTCATTGCGGTATTACTCATACTTGGGTCAAGCCAAGCGAATATCAGAAAGTGGAACGTGGTGGGAGCGTTGGCGCACTGTCCCCCTTTGATCGCAGCCTTCTCTGCATTGGATGTATTCAAGTCAATGGGGACTCTCGGAGTTGTCTGGGTACCCATTACCTTCCACATTGTCTTTTTCTGTCTTGAAACATTTGCAGCGGTTTATTCGGATCACCCGAGCAACTAAACCGCTGCGCAAGATATTCTAGTGCAAACTTACGCCGGCACCGATAATTACTACATCTTTTGATTGCTGTTTCCACAGCTGCAATCCTAACACCTGGGCACCTAAAAGCGTTTTCCGAAAAAACATGCACATACGTCGAAGCCAAAGCATATGGGGAGATTGGACATTGTACTCCGGCGCCATTCACCTTTCGATGGCGTAGTTGACTCCGTTGTCCTTCACCAATGCGAAACCAAACGTTTGATCTCTTCCTTTGCCGCTCGCTTGTAACGCGTTATTATGCATGGAGGCTGCAGCGACAGACGTAAACGAGGAGCGTCCGAGTATTATCATTCCTGCGCCGGTATTAATTGGAGATAGGATGGTCCGAACAATTTCCCGTGATGAACTGGAGCAGAAGCTTGATCGCAGAGACGATTTTCTTCTCATAGAGACGCTCGCCAAAACAGCTTACGAACATGCCCACCTACCTCGTGCGATCAATCTGCCACCCGATCAACTTAAGGAGTTAGTCCCAACTCTTTTGCCTGACAAGAATTCGGATATCGTCGTGTATTGCGCCAGCCCCACTTGACACGCTTCGGATGCAGCCGCCCGGGAATTGGCGGCGATGGGCTACTCAAATGTGCGCGACTATTCCGAAGGCAAGCAGGGCTGGATCGATGCGGGCCTGCCTGTCGAAAGTGAGCATCATCATCAATCTAAACAGGACAACTAATTAAGGAGAAGCACCTTGAGAATTCCGGCAAGATTGATCCAACTAACTGTTTTATTCTCAATGGCGGTGGCTTTTGGTTCGCAGTCCCGAACAGCATCGCTCGTTGCTGGGGAAATAGCTCCAGATTTCACGCTCGCCGATCAGCACGGGCAGAACGTTACACTCTCAGCCGCACGAGGCAAGAGTCCAGTGGTGCTTGTCTTCTATCGTGGCTATTGGTGACCGTTCTGCGCGCGGCAGTTGGCCGCTCTCCGCACGCTCTTGAAGAAGGATGAAAACGTCAGGGTTTACGCAATCAGCGTGGACCCTCCGGACATTAGCAAGAGCTTCGCTGAGAAAATTGCATCCGATGGTAAAGGAGAGGTCAAGTTCCCCATTCTATCCGACCCTGAACATAAAATCATTGATGCTTACGGACTACGAGATCCGGCTTATGAAGGGCAAACAATATACGGTATACCTCATCCGGCTGTTTACGTGATCGACAAAACCGGACGGGTCGTTTGGTCCAAGATTGAATCAAACTACCGAGAGCGTCCAGCAAACGATGAGATACGTGCGGCTCTGGATGCGCTGAAGTAGTCGTGGATTGAATTCTGCAGGCGCCAAGTTAAATTTAGCGGCGTGACAACGCATTACACGTTATTCATCTGAAGCAGTTCTTAAGGGCTAACTAATGCACCATCTGTCAGGACAACAGAGTTGAGGTCTCCTTCATTGAATTAGAGTTCAGACCGTGGGACAAATTCTTTGCCAGACTTTTGCCAGACTTCATAAAGAACATCTCATTTATGAAGAACATGAACGCTTCAACCAGGTGCAATCCGCTCAGTTTTTGTTAGTTATGAGGTGAATGATGGAGCACGGTAGCGGCGGTTATTGATTCATAACCCCAAGGGCTTCTCGTGAGAAATTGACTCTCGATTCAGAGTAGCTTTAGACGTTCCTCAAAAATTTGAGACTTCGTTGAGACTCGGGATTTTGGGACATTCTGTAAGTATCGGTAATATAATGAGTTCGGGAGGGCGACGAAGTCCCCCCTTCGGCACCATCACTTTGGGTTTTCCCTCAGCAAGTCCGCAGACTTTTCAATTTAGCGTCCAATTAGTGCCATAAATTTTGTGACTTAGTTGTTCCTCAGACAGATTCCCGATCCACTAAGTGCCCAAAATTCAATAACTTATTTTTTGGAATTGGTGCCGCTTGGAGGACTCGAAGGGTTCCAGATTGAGTCCGAGCCGCTGAAAGCTCTGAGGCTATGTCAAGAAATCCAAAAACCGACCTTCTACTGGCGGGTATTGAAGGTGACCTTTTGCTGAATGGAGATCGGCAGTATCGTTACCCCAAGCTGCGATTAGCCTTCTCGTGTCGTTTGCCCAGAAAGCATCGATTGCTTGGTCATTCACAAAATGAGGCAGCAGTTGGTTCGAAGTCAAAACTTTACGATAAATAAACGACGCCAAGAGTTCTGCCTGAAGTGTTCTCAGTCCCTTAACATTGTCACGTTCGTGCGCTGGATAAGCTGAAAGTTTGTCGTTCATTGGGTTCATATGCTCTGCCGCGCTTCGGAGCTCGTACAGTTCGTTTAGCAACGAAACGTCTTCCGGCTTCTGACCACCAAAAAACTGACAGCGATACGTGAACTTTCGCGTCCCTTCACCTTGTTTTGGCTTAATGACAGCCTCGATAGCACGGATAAAACTGTGAAGGCGCGTGTGAAGCTGATTCTGTCTAATGCCGTCAAGAAAAGCGTTGAAGCCCTTTCGAAGCCTCAGGTATTTGCTTGTGTCTGCGAAAATGCAATCAATGCCTTTAGCGAGTTCATGAGTGAGCGCAAGACGCGCCGCTGTAACGGAGTGTGAAATGACTTTGTATGGTTCAACGTAGGTTTCGTGCGTACCAATTGAAGAAACCCTAAGCCCTTGAGGTGAGTTTTGACCGGCCAGAATTACACCCCCAGCGGAATATCCAACTCCCTGCAGCAACAAGGAAAGGTAGTGGGATTGGAGGCGGCTCGAAAGGAAGCTCTCATATGCAGGATCTTCTGTCAGCGCAAGCAAGAATAGCGAGCATCCATGGATTTGCTTTACTTGAAGCTCGCCGAGTTGCTTTTGCCACCATTCGTCGATGAAAAAGGGCGGTTCGGTAGAAGCGTAAATACCGCCAGCCACCTGCATTGGATCTCGCAACGAAACGCGCGTCCTAAGCCCAAAACAATAAAATGCACCTGTTGTTAACTGAGGAATAGCCATCGCAGGATTGTAATAGATATTTCACGCAGTTCTACGACCGCCGGCCAATTCTTCGAGTGAGCGACCGGCCTGTTCACGCGATTGCTTCGTGGCATGTGAGTAGTAAAGCACAAAAGCTTTGTCAGACCAGCCCATCCACTCCTGAACTGTCTTAGGACTGACGTTGCTTTCTAGAAGGTGAGTTGTGGCGGTGTGCCTGGCATCGTGAAGTACCAAGCCATCGGGAGTGCCGCGACCATAAGGAACTCCAGCGCGTTCGCAAGCATCTCGTAGAATGCGGTAAAACTTCGGTGTGATGTTTCCGCTACGGGAGAACACAAGATCTGTCTTCGACTCGTTGTAAAACTCGCGGAGAATATCCATTGACGTGGGTCCGAGTGGTCCAATCACTTTGTAGTTGCCAGTCTTCCCCTGCCTAATTCGAACCTGGCAGGCATCCCAATTGATGCTAGTTTTAGAAATTAGGTTCATCTCGCTGTGGCGAAGTCCATTCAAGAGACAGAACTGAACTTTCCGGCCAACTCGGTAACGAGCGATCGTTGACTGAACTTGCTCATCCTCACGTTTCGGTGCGAACAGTTCACCCAAAATGACTTTGATCTCGTGTTCGCTCCAGACTCTTTCGCGCCGTCCCTCAATAATCTTCGGCCTTGGCATGCGCGGCGGGCGCCACTGGTCCAACTCGGGGAAATATGAGTCACCCTTATTAAACATTGCAACAACAATATTCAGCTCACGATCAACCGATTGAGGCTTTAACCCATCATTTATTCTCTTATCGACGTATTTTTTGACATCTGCTTTTGTGACTTCATCAACGCAAGTACTCGGCTGTAGCAGTTCACAGAGGTCTGCGAGAACTCGTCTTGCCCTTTTTTGCTCACGAGGATTTCTGATGTCGTCAGAAAACCTTTTAACCAGATCGGAAAGCAGCGGGCGGTCAAGAACTGCCGCCAAACCGAACCGTTTCATAGTAGGATCGTGTTTCATTTTGTAGGCTACCGCTTCCGCGTCTGCACGTCTCAGAAAGAATTTGCGAAATCTCTTCCCATGAGTTGGCTTCGCATCAAGTCGATAGACATTTCGTTTTAGCCGACGTGAATAGACCTGTTTGATCATAATGGTATGGTCCCGAATTAGTTATCTTGCTAGCCGAAGAAATTTGCGGCGATCTCGTTCAGTCGCCATAGCTTGCGCTATCTTCATGTCAACCAAAGATTCGACTTCCTCTCGAATCAGCATTACACGCCTGCCGAAGCCGTAAACGTGGGTGAGATTCTCGCTGCCACCCTTTCGCTGACGCAGAGTGTTCGGGTGTAGCCCTCCCAGCAATCGCCCAGCGTCTTCGAAACTAATTAGTCGCGATTCATTCATTTGTTCTTTCACCTTTCGAGATCGCCTTCAGAAGTCCCTCTTTACCTGCCGCCTTTTCCTTTTTGGCGGGTGGCTGACAGATCTCCAAAGCACCCAGCCTTAGTCTCGGAGAGTCTCGTGAAGAGTTGATTGAAAATTGCTTTGGTAGGTTTCGGCTGGTCTAGCTTACTGGCGTGTAACCCATTTGCCCCCAGACGGCTTTGACTTCTTGGAGTACTTTGATATCGAGGGTCGAGAACCATTGACTGATGGTCATTGTCTCGAGAGAGACGTTTGCGAGGACGGCGTCGTCTATCCCCTTATATTTTCGCCAACAGAGAATTCTGGTACTTGCTGACAGTTGTTGGGTAGCGACGTCTTGTTCCCGGGCAGCAACGAGGCGGGCAAGTTGCCGTGCGACTGCGGGATTAGTTTTGTAGTCGGCGTCGAACGCGATTAGGACGTTGTATGGGCGCGCCGCCTCGATGATTTCCGCGTGAGAGCAGCTAACCCCGCTGGTGGCGATCACGCGCGCTTTAGGTCTGAGATTTAAAAGAACCCCAGCTTTGAGAGCTCCCTCAGTAATGATGATGGTTTTTCCCGGTGGCAAATCAGCTGACTTAAAAGTGAAATGGATTGGCGCACCTGAACTCGCGCCTCGGAATGGAAATGGGCAGGCGAGCCAACGGTATCTCTTTTCGCCGGTACGGAAATCGTTTGGATGAAGTCGCACTTGGCAGGCTTGGATTCGCCCGATGTCGTCGCGGTAAGGAATGACCAGCAACGGCATGTTGTAGTCGCACGGATTCCCTAGTTGAATGAGGGAGGATTCATCCAGCCAAAAGCCTGGAACACCGAGCAAGCCGGCTTGAGTGTTTTTGACTGCGTACTTGGGAAACTTAACCATAACGAACTTCTTCAATATACGAGCCAAACCGGCGCGTTCCTTCTGAGTGCAAGGAAGAGCACCGTATTTCTGTATTTCTGACTCAGATAGTCCTCTCGATAAGAGTCCTCCAGGTCCGTCTATCAATTGAGAGTAATAGTTGGTTGCAGGGAACCGTCGAATCAGTTCCTTGAAGACAGCGTTGCGAATCTCGATCGGAGCAATTTCGATGGGTCGCGGCGTTGGCTTTACGCTCAGTCTAACGCTGACCGGAAGAGCGAGTCCGCTGTGGTGGTGGATGTAACCTCCATTGCGCGAAGTACCTTTGGAGCCATCGCTGATCCTCATGCAAATAGATGTTTGTTCGTCCATGGTGAACCCGCACCAGTCGGGTTTTCTGCACACGCGGCATCGCCGGTTTTTGGTAACTCGACAAAATCCGTTTCTAGCTACTTTCCGGTGCAAAATTGGCTAAGGTCGACGGTTGCTGTTGAGCGACAGAGCGCGATCAAGATTTCGCGCTGGGCGATCACTTTCCGATCATTTCATTGGCTCTTTTTTTTTCCTTTTCTTTTTTCGAGTTGCTGGGGGCTTTGAACGTCAACTTGAGTCGGCGATGGCGATCAAGTTATTCGCAATCACGCCCAGTCCGACCCAACGTT
>JBOGOU010000625.1:0-2553 GCA_050748205.1 Pyrinomonadaceae bacterium
CTTTATTAGCTTCGGGCCAACTTTATTTGAATCAGGAGACGGTCAATCTCACTGCTCGGCATGCTGATTGACAAAGGCCTGGACGACAGCCAGAAGTTGCTGTTGTTCCTTGCGGGGTAAGTTGGCAATCGCGGCCAGTTGTCTTTCGAGTTGAGACTGCGGGCCGCGTTTCTTTTGGCCTGAGGGTTCCAATCCCAGAATCTCTTCAATCGTCACATCGAGAGCTTTAGCCATCGCCGGGACCAGGCTGGAGGGGATTGCCTCGGCCTCACGCTCATAGAAAGAGAGGGTCCGCTGTGGAATGTCCAGTATGCGGGCCAGTCTCACCTGCGACAGGCCTGCCTGTTGACGCAAAGCCGCTAATCTCTGCCCGCTTTCGCTTGCTTTCTTCTTTGCTGGTCTGCCCGCCATGCACCCACTATAACCCGGCTTTTCTCGGATAAGACAAAAAGCTGCTTGCGCATTAGCGGTAATATGCTAATCTATGCGGTAGTTTTCAGGCTCAACTTTTTTGCTCAAGGGTCTTGACAGCTTTTTAAGAGAAACGCCGGATGCTGATCGACAAACGAGAGATCGAGCGGGTGAAGCGAGCTAACGAGCTTATTTCGTTCATCCGGGGACGTGGCGTCATTCTCACTCAAAGAGGCAAGCAGTTCGTTGGCCTTTGCCCAATGCATCCCGATACTGAACCAAGCCTCATTATCGATCCAAAGAAACAACTGTGGAACTGTTTGGGCGCGTGTCGCGAAGGCGGCGACGTGTACCGCTTTGTGATGAAGGCTGACGGCGTGGACTTCGTGACGGCGTTCCGCCGTCTGAGGGATGAGGGCGGAGGGATGAAGGATGAAACAGAGCCAGGCAAAGCTTCATCCCTCAGCCTTCATCCCTCAGCCCTTGGTGTTGAAGATCAGCAATGGCTTGAGCGCGCGGTGGATCATTATCACGCGCGGCTGCTGCAGACGCCGGCGGCGCAGGACTACTTGCGATCGCGGGGAGTGACAGCGGCGGAGTTTGTGAGGAGCTTTCGAATCGGTTACGCAGACGGAACGTTGGCGGAGAAGCTGCCGCCGGAAGGACGCAGGGCGTTGCGTCGCGTCGGCGTGTTGACCGGCTCGGGCCGTGAGCTGCTGCGCGGGTGCGTGATCTTTCCTTTAGTTGCCGGTGGCCAGGTAGTTGATGTCTATGGCCGGAGCATTGAAGGGCGGCGGCATCTCTTTCTTCCCGGAGAGCGGCGCGGCATCTTCAACCCACAGGGAGCACAGAACACAGACGAAGTGATCGTTACTGAGAGCGTGATCGACGCGGCGGCGCTGTGGAGCGTGGGCCTGCGCAATGTCATTCCAACTTACGGCGTGACTGGCTTGACGGAAGAAATCATCGCGCACCTGGTTGAGTGCCGGGTCAAACGGGTGGTGCTGATGCTGGATGCTGACGCAGCGGGCCGCGCGGCTGCGGTTGAGATGGGCCAACGGTTAGCGGCGGTGAACATCGAGGTGCGACCGGTGGAGTTGCCGGCAAAGGATGCGGCCGAGTTCATCGCCTCTGGTGGCAGCGTTGATGAAATCCGCGCGTTGATCGTGAGCGCGAATGCTGGGAGCGCGGGCGTCCCGCCCGCAGTGAGCGCGCCAGCGCGAACAGCATCATTGCAGCTCGAGACTTCGCCCGACGGCTCAATGCGGTTTGCGATCGCTGGCCGTGACTATCGCATCCGGGGCTTGTCGCCGGTGGGCCTGGAGCGGCTAAGAGTAAACGTGCGGCTCACTATCAACGGAAACTTTCATCTCGACACGCTCGATCTCTATCACGCGCGGGCGCGGACGTTGTTCGCGCAGAGCGCGGCGAAGCTGTGCGGCATCTCAGAGCAACAAGTCTCAGCGGACCTGTTGCAGATGATCGAACGACTAGAGGCCACGCGGCTTGAGTTACGACGCAGCGGCGACGACGCTGGCCACAAAGATGCGCCGATGACGCCGGCAGAGCGCGACGCAGCGCTGCGCTACTTGAAAGATCCAAAGCTCACGGAGCGGATTGTCGAAGACTTTCGCAAGTGCGGCTTAGTTGGTGAGCGGGCGACGGTGCTGGTGGGATATCTGGCGACGGTCTCCCGCAAGCTGCCAAAGCCGCTGGGCCTGTTGATCGTGGCCCGGAGCGGCGCGGGCAAGAGCGCGTTGCAGGACGCGCTCTGCCAGATGGTGCCGCCGGAGGAAGCAGTGAGAGTCACAAGGCTGACGGGACAAGCGCTTTTCTACAAGGACCCGGACTCGCTGAAACACAAGGTGCTGGCGATCGCCGAGGATGAGGGCGCGTTTGGCGCGGTCTATTCCCTGCGCACGCTGGCTTCGGATCAGCATCTCTCAATCGCGGCCACGCGCACGGACCCGCAGACAGGCCGGCTGCACACCGAGCACTACGAGGTGCACGGGCCAGTGGTGATCATCGTCACGACGACCTCACCCGAAGCCTTCGACGAAGAGACGCGCAATCGCTTCGTGCAACTGACGATGGATGAATCAGTGGCGCAGACGCGCGCCATTCTGGAAAGGCAACGACGGG
>JBOGOU010000626.1:0-5530 GCA_050748205.1 Pyrinomonadaceae bacterium
CGCTTTTACTGGAATAACTACGTCAATAGGGAAGATCTGCTGAAATCCATTCAGTATTTCGAAGCAGCCATTGCCAAAGATTCGAATTACGCGCTGGCCCACGCGGGATTGTCTGACTCTTATTTAACGCTCTCAACGGATTGGCAAACGCCGAGAGAGTCAGTACCTAAGGCACAGGAGCATGCGCTCAAGGCGCTCGAACTCGACGAATCGCTGGGCGAAGCGCACTTTTCGCGGGGCGCGATCGCTTACTTCTATGAGTGGGACTGGGCGACGGCTAAGAAGGAACTGGAACGTGCATTCGAACTTAATGCGAAGACGCTCGAGGGAAACTCCTGTTACCTACACTCGCTCGATTCATCTGGAAACCCGGACGGTGCGCTGATACATGTCAGGCGTGCCTTGGACCAGAACCCGCTTTCAATCTCCATTAGCGGCGAATTGGGGTGCGCGTCCTACTATGCGCGACGCTACGATCAAGCTATCGACTTCAGCCGCGAGACACTGAGAATGGAACAGGGTTACGTGTTCGCTCGTTACAACGCGGCGCGCGCGTTGGGCCAGAAGCAGATGCATGAACAAGCGATAGCCGAGTTGAAGAAGGCAATGGAACTAGTTGAAAGCCGCTTCGACATCCGCCTCGACCGCGAGCTCGGCTTCGATCACGTATCGCTTCACTTGGATTTGCGAGCCAGCCGATCAATTACCTCAAAGGCTGGTTCGGAAGAGGACGGATTTTGGCGATACCGCCGCAAGCGTTCTTCCGCAAGTTGCAGATGACTTTCAGGAACAGGGATCTCTTCCGGCTGTTCTGAAATCTGGTCCCAGAGCGCCTGGAGATAACGCACTTGGTCAGCCTTGGAAAGCTTGCCGAATCCACTTGGAGCTTCTATCGATAGTTCCGGCATGAGTGTCGATATAAGACGTGGCGAGAGCAGATTCAAACAAGCCTTCGTCCCTGATGCCACCCGTGCCTCCCGTTTCGGAAATCGACCTCGTGTGAACGACCCGCGAAGCGCGTATCAGCATAAAGCCTGGGGTGGAGCGAAGCGGAACCCCAGGAACCGCGGCGGAGAATTGTGCGAGCCCGCGGAGCGGGCGACAGCCGAATCATGATCACGGTTTGGTAATCACGAGGTCTTTCGCCCGCTCCGCGGGCTCAATTATTATTTGTGGGCTTGGATCCTGGGGCTTACGCCCCAGGCTTTATGCTGGCGTCCGCTCCGCGCGGACTCCCTTCTTGATTGACGATCCAAAGATGAACGCTTTTGGAGTGCGCCAGCAGAGCGAAGCGACGACGGCGCTCTGGATTGCAGCGCAAGCGTCTCGCTTGCATGGCTAAGGAAGCGCAAACCCGGGGTCAGGCCTGCGATTTTGCGATTCTCAAAGGGGGAATTAACCTTTTGTCATCTCCGATGGAACAAATTCTCAATTTGCAATTTTCAATTTACAATTCGCCATGCTTATCACCGCACCACTTTCCCTTTTGCTCACACCACCGCCCCTAACCCAATGACCACCACGCCTCTCCCCGAAGAGATCGAACTCCATCGCGACCGCATGTGGCGGCGCGACGAAGACCTCCGCGTTGAACGCGCTGTTGACGCCGAACGTTTCATCGAAGACGTGGGCTTTGCAAATACGCTGACAGATGCCCGTCGCGCCGGTCCATCGTTGTACATCGCGGTGTGCGGTCGGAGGGATGTTAGTTTGCCGCGCACCAATCATGGAAGGAGGCAGAAGGACGAAGAGACGCGCCTCACCTGGTACCTCAAGGACGAAGTCATGCGCCGCGGCCGCCTTTATTACGCGAAACTCGCGGGCAGTCGTTCTATGTTTGTCGCGCCGCGCTTGATAAGCCATTTTGCCACGGTGTGGATGCCACGGCGGAAAGACGAGCCACAATTATTGTCAACCGCAGCCCAGCGCGTTCTGAAAGTGCTCCGGCGCGAACATGAACTGGCCACCGCGGATCTACGCGCGGAGAGCGGAGTCACCGAACGTGCGGCATTCACCCGCGCCCTCGATGAGTTACAACGCCAGATGAAAGTGATCCCTCAGGACGTCATCTATCAACCGACGTTTTCCTACATCTGGATGCTGGCCGAAGACCGGTTCCCGGAAGAGCTGAGAAAACGTGTCGCACGCAAGACCGCGCTGCGAGAGATCGCTCGGGCATATCTGGAGGGCGCCGGAATGTCGTTACTCGGCGAGACAGCGCGCGCTTCCGGTTTGAGCCGCGTTGAAGCCGGGCTGGGAAACCATCAACTGGTAGACGAAGGATATGCGATCCGCCTCAGGCAAGGGATCTACGTGCTGGCATCCAGTGCGCGGAGCGCACGACAGCATAAAGCCCGGGGCGTGAGCCCCGGGAACCGAGGACACAAAGAACGAGAGCCCGCCGGAGGCGGGCGACAGACCTTGATAAAAATGTTGCGTGACTCGATACATTGCAACGCCAAAAGGAGCATCATCGACAGATCTAATCACGCGATGATTTTCTCGAATTCTTAATTGCGAACCAAATTTAATTTGAGGAACGGTTTATTCGATGAATCGACTGTCGCCCGCTTCCGCGGGCTAGGGCTATTTTTTCGTCGGTTACCCGGGGCTTACGCCCCGGGCTTTATGCTGCCGTGCGCTTCCGCGCACTCCTGCGCCAACTCTCAGGTGAGTCAACTATATTAATGCCCACCGATTCATTGGTCGCACCAAGATCGAAAGCTACCCGGTTCAGGTAAGGGGCTTAATTACTCACCAATGAAATGCCTTTTGGGGCAAGCGGAAGTGTCCTTAACCGTATACCTGTCGCGTTGAAGATCGCGTTACCAACCGCTGGTGCGAGTCCGACAATCGGAGTTTCACCGGCGCCCGCCGGCGGAAGATCCTTGCGATCCACCAAAACGACTTCGATCAAAGGCGTGTCGCTGAAGCGCGGCACCCGATAGTCTGCGAAACGCGAATTGAGAATCTTACCGTTCTCAAACCGGATCGCTTCGAATAACGCGCCGCCAACCGCCTGCACGATTGCGCCTTCGATTTGGTTCTTCAGGTGAAGCGGATTCACGACCGCGCCGCATTCGAATGCTTCTACGACGCGCACAATCCTCACCCTTGCCTTGTTCTTGTCTCTAGGCACTTTCTCAATAGCAATTTCGGCACAGGTGGCGATGTAACCGCCTTTCTCAAAGCCGCATGCTAAGCCAAAGCCGTGGCCGTTTACAGGTTTCATCTTGCCCCAACCGAACGCTTTGGCGGCGGCCTGGAGCACGTCACGCATTCTTTCGTCTTTGGTGTTCTTCAGACGAAATTCCAGCGGATCCATCTTCACGGCGTCAGCCAATTCGTCCATGTGACTCTCGCGCGCGAAGTGATTTGCGGTAGCCGCGAGGCCGCGATAGGAACCTTGGCGCAGCGGTGAGTTCGCCTGATGAAACCGAATGTCGTGGTTTGGGATGTCATATTTAATCTGAATGCCGGCGCTGCCTGAATTGTAGTTGTGAAACTCCCAGGCGGTGATCGTGCCGTCCGATTTAACGCCGCTTTTTATGTCAATTACCCCGGCAGGTCGGAAGTAGGCCCAGGTGAATTCTTCTTCGCGCGTCCACACGAGCTTGACCGGTTTGCCTGCCGCACGGGCCAGGCGGCTCGCTTCAATCGCGCATTCCCCGGTATGCTTACCTCCATAGCCTGAGCCGGTATCAGGAACGATGACGCGCACCTTGTCTTCGGAAATGTGGAACGCCTCGGCCAGTTCGCCGCGAACGCCAAAGGGCCTCTGCGTGCCCGTCCATACTGTCAACTTGTCGCCGTTCCATTCCGCTACCGCTGCCCGCGGCTCGAGCGGTGCGTGCGCGATGTACTCCACCGTGTAAGTCTGCGCAAGTTTCTTATCAGCCATCGCCAAACCGTCTGCGATCGATCCCTGCGGACCAGAGGCCCGCCCTCTGCCTCCACCTCCTCCGCGCCGTTCCGGAGCGGGTTTGCGCAGGAGATCGAAAACTTCGGCATTTGAAGGTTGGGCAGTCGACTGCCAATCGACGGCAATGATACTTGCCGCTCTGGTAGCAGTTTGCTGGTCGGGCGCAGCTACTCCAATGAAGTTTCCGTCAACCACAACCTTCACGCCGCGGATCGCTTCGGCGGCCTTCGTGTTTGCTGATCGCACCGTGGCGTTGAGCGTCGTGGGACGAACGATCTTTCCGTAAAGCATACCTTCGCGCTTGATATCGGACGTGTAGCGATGGCTGCCGGTAACAAAATCGCTGGCGTCGACTTTAGTCAAAGATGTGCCGGCAATCGTCCAATCCGCAGCTTTAGTGATCGCAATGTTTTCAGGGATTACTTTAACGAGCTTACGGCCCTTGGCGACCTCCGCGAGTGTTATAGTTTTGGACTTATCGTGATTTACAAAGAGCGCGTCAACGATTCGCAAATCGCCTGGCTGAAGTTTCAACTCTTCCGCCGCCATGGCGATCAACATTTCACGCGCAGCCGCCGCTGCCTTGCGAAGTTGCGGCGCCATCGTCGGGGTAGTCCGACTGCCAAACGTTCCCATATCGAACGGAGTCAGATCGGTATCCCCCATTACCAAGCGTATCGAGGCTGTCGGAACGTGTAATTCATCGGCGACGGCTTGCGTCAGCGAGGTGCGCGCGTTTTGCCCAAATTCAACCTTTCCAGTGAAAACAGTTACCCCACCAGCTTCATCGATATGAATCCAGGCGCCGATATTGTTCGGCAAATTGTTGTTGAATCCGCCCCGGCCGGATTCCTCTTGTTGTTGAGGGCAAGCGCGAGTTAAGGGGACCACGAAGAGAATGCCGAGCCCGAAAGTCTTGATGAACTCGCGACGATCGAAATGGAAATGGTAGCCCGGTGCGGCGAATAGTTCGTAGCGCTCAGCTTCAATGAAATCTGTTATTTCTCGATCATCGTTCATCTCGTCACCTCCTTGCGGTTGACGGTCTGGGACGACACAATCTCAATCGCCTCGACGATTCGTTGATATATTCCGCAACGACAAATATTGCGGTTCATGCCGTTGACGATTTCATCGCGGCTCGGCCGCGCATTTTTGCTGAGCAGCGCGCTAGCCGCCATGATCATTCCCGAGGTACAGAAGGCGCATTGCATCGCATCCGCTTTAATGAATGCTTCTTGCAGCGGATGCAGCTTTCCATCTTTTGCGAGGCCTTCGATGGTGGTGATTTGCTTGCCTGCCGCTCGACCGACTTGGGTAACGCAAGATCGCGTCAGCCGGCCGTCCACTAATACCGTGCAAGCGCCGCATCGTCCTTCTCCGCATCCGTATTTAGTGCCGGTTAGATCGAGGTCGTCGCGCAAGATACTGAGCAAACTTGCGCTGGAATCAACATCGACCGTCCTCTTTGTTCCATTTACGCTGAGCGCGGTTACTCTGGCCATACGTTATCTCCGAGTCTTTTTTTGATCTTTCCAGGGAGGGGCGGATTTGGGAAGCCTGATTATAACTCTGCCGTTGCGTGTTACCCAAAGGGATGAGTAAGTC
>JBOGOU010000627.1:0-6130 GCA_050748205.1 Pyrinomonadaceae bacterium
GAACTGTAAGACGTACATTGAATGCCAGCATCCGGTCGCTACCGCTCTCGGTTCCGGGGCGTTCAGCAGACCGGAGGCTTCCGCTTCTATATCAACATAGAGGCATTGCCTTAGTTTGAAGGAGCCCCGCTCCTGACCCTTTTGCCTTGGCCAGTATTTGGCTTGCCATTATTCTTAGAAAACGCTCCAAAGTACTGTAACGTACAAAATTCATTGACCGTCCCTCTGGCTCCGTGCTAAGTTTTGTAGCGATTTTCACAGGCCGAAACGGCGTGCGGTGGTGACTTCCACGAATCCGGCTTCTAGTTTCCACGAATTAAGGCACTCAGGTGTTTAAGACAGTCTTCTTATGGCGCTTACTTCGCCTACTCTTCTGTGCACAATTCTTGTTCTAAACGATCAATCATGCGGCGATCTGCGTCTTCCCCGGCGGATTAGCCATCTGGTAGATATTTTCAAATCATGATTTGGCATGATTTGGCCTTTCCGAAAGGTCTTTAAGCCGCAATTCTAACCAGGGCGCGCCATCGAGCAGGGGACATCTCAACTTAAGCTTTTTTTCTGTAATCGCGCCCGCTGAATGGGCATTGCTACTTCTCGCGGTTTAACCGGCAGCTAACGCTATAGATGTACTAACCCCCTAAGGAGAATTTCGCAATGAGAAAGCTATTGGTGCTTTGTTTGACCGCCGCCTTAGTGCTCACAGTTCTTGCCATGGCGCCTCTCGGCACAGCTACGAGCAAAGGCAAGCCCGACCGTAAGCCAGTCACTAATAAAAGGTCGACCGCGCGCCAAATAGGACCACAGGCGGTCAGCATGAGAGCAGCCAATTTCTCTGTGTCGCGGCCTGTGAGCGAACTCGCCGCTGAGCAACGGCACGCAAAAGTGCCAGTTGACCAACCAATCGACCGCGAGAAGTGGCTCGAGGAAAAGCGAGAGAAACCCGCCGGCGGTAAAGAAGAGTTTCGTCTTTTGGGGATTGAGAGCGAAAAGAACCCCCGCAACCGCGAAATAATCCGTCGCATTGATGAAAACGCGAAGGGGACGCCCGATGCCGCGATCGCGTCGGTCCCTGGCGTTAAAGGCCGGCGCATTACTCCCAGGGTTATGCCGACGCCTTCCGTGAGTTTCGAGACAATCTCGCTAACTGATACGACCGCGCTACCCGGTCAGGGCTTCCTCCCTCCCGATACCGTTGGTGAGATTGGTCCGAATCATTTTGTGCAGATGGTCAACAGCGCGTTCCGCATCTACTCACGAACCGGCACGCCGCTCATTCCACTCACGAGCATCGGCACGTTGTTCGGTACGATTCCCGGTCCTTGCGCCGGCAGCGAAGACGGCGACCCAATCGTGATCTACGATCAAATGGCGGACCGATGGCTTCTGTCCGAATTCTGCACAGTGGCCAATCCGAACAACCACCAGTTGATTGCGATCTCGCAGACGGGCGATCCGACCGGCGCATATTTTCTGTATGACTATATGATGCCGAATAACAAGTTCAACGATTATCCGAAGTTCGGTGTGTGGAATGATGCTTACTACATGACCGATAACCAATTCAATCAGGCTGGCACCCAGTTTCTCGGCGCCGGCGCTTTTGCCTTTGATCGAAACAAGATGATCGCTGGCGACCCGACTGCTAGTTTCGTTTACTTCGATAAGGCCGAAGGCTGTCCCGCAGCCTGCCAGTTCGGCGGCATGCTACCCGCGGACATCGACGGATTTACCCCACCTCCTACCGGCGCGCCCGCACCCTTCATTCAGTTCGACGCCGACGAATTCGGCGCCACCGACTCTTTGCGCATCTTCGACTTCCATGCCGACTTTGCGGTGCCGGGCAACTCGACGTTCACTGAACGCACGGGCAGCCCGCTTGCTGTTGCTGCGTTTGACCCGCGCGAAGTGCCTTCCGGCTCGCGCAACGTCGTGCCGCAGCCGCCGCCCGGAATCGCATTGGATGTGATCTCAGACCGGCTGATGAATCGCCTCGCTTATCGCAACTACGGTACACACGAATCGCTTGCTCTGAACCACTCGGTCAACGTGCTCGTTAACCCAGCGTTCCGCTCCGGTGTTCGCTACTATGAAATACGTAAGACTGGACCCGCAGCCGCATGGACAGTCCAGGAGCAAGCCACGATGGCCGGGGGCGGGGGCGACACAGAGCATCGCTGGATGGGCAGCACGGCCATGAACGCCGCGGGCAGCCAGGCAGTTGGCTACTCCGTTTCCAGCGCGACCGTATTCCCCTCAATTCGTTACGCCGGTCGCCTTGCAAGCGACCCGCCGGGCAGCCTTGCCCAGGGCGAAGCTACGCTCGTTGCCGGCACCAGCTCGCAAACGCACTCCTCCGGACGCTGGGGCGACTACAGCGATCTTACCGTTGACCCGGCGGACGACTGCACCTTCTGGTACACGCAAGAATACGTCACTGGTGTGTCTGCTCCAGACAATACTCGCTGGCACACCCGTGTGGGCGCGTTCCAGTTTGGTCCATGCCCGCCCGCGCAGAAGGGAATACTGAACGGCACCGTCACCAGCACTGCCGGCGGCGCGCCAATTCCGAACGCCACAATCACAGCCGGCCCATTCATCCGCAACTCGAATGCAGGTGGCGTCTACAACATCGACCCGATTGGTTCGGGCACCTACACCCTAAATGTGTCTGCGCCGGGTTACGTCAGTGCAACCATACCTGGCGTTACAATTGCGACAGGTGGAACGACAACGCAGAACGTACAGCTCGGGCCACAAAATATCCTCGCAGGCGGCACTCCTTCTATTACTGCGGAGAGTTGCGCGCCTTCAAACAATGCTCTGGATCCGGGCGAGACAGTAACGGTTAATCTGCCCATCATGAACAACGGCGGAGCGGGCGCAACCACCACGAATTTGGTCGCGACCTTGCAAGCCACCGGTGGCGTCAGCAGCCCATCCGGACCGCAGAACTATGGTGCGGTCGCGCAGGGCAGTCCTGCCGTCTCACGGCCATTCACGTTCACAGTCAGCGCCACTTGCGGCAATTTTGTGGACATGACGCTACAGCTTCAGGACGGTGCGGAAAATCTCGGCACGATCGTCTACAGTCTACGGACCGGTACACTCGGCGCGCCGAGTACGGCTTTGTACTCGACAGGCAACATCGCAGTACCGATCCCGGACGTTAATACGGTCGACATCCCGATCACGATCGCCGCAACAGGCGCTGTTGCCGACGTGAATGTGCGTGTCCGACTCAATCATACTTTTGACGCCGACTTGACGCTCTCACTTGTCGCGCCCGACAACACGGTAGTTACTCTGTCACAGAACCGCGACACGGCAGTTGGCGGCGGCGACAACTACGGCACCGGTAATAACGACTGCTCAGGCACGCCTACCATCTTCGACGACGCCGCAGCCAACCCCATTTCCTCTGGCTTGCCGCCGTTCGCCGGCACGTTCCGGCCCGAGACTCCGCTCTCGGCAATGAATGGCAAGACGATCACTGGGACGTGGAAGCTGCGCGTCAACGACAACGCGGCGCTCGACACCGGCACGGTTGGTTGTGTGACGCTGGAGATCACCCGTCAACCATTTGTTTGCTGCGGTGTGGTAGGCACTCCCATCATCGGTTCAGGTGGAGCCGCTACGATCACGGCAGAGAGCATCACGCCGGCGAACAACGCTCCCGATCCGGGCGAGACCGTAACCGCTACGTTCCCGCTCATCAACACCGGCGACGGCAATACGACAAATCTCGTGGCCACGCTGCAAAACAGCGGCGGCGTGACACCCGTCACACCGACAGCGAACTACGGCGTCGTTGTTGCGGGCGGCCCGGCCGTCTCTCGGCCCTTTACCTTCGTCGCCAGCGGCACCTGTGGCAGCATCATCACCGCGACGCTGCAACTCCAGGATGGTGCGCTCAATCTGGGCACGGTGACCTTCACGTTCCAGCTTGGCACGACCTCGACCAACACGCAGACCTTCTCGAACGCGACCGCGATCGTGATTCCCGCCTCAGGAACGGGAACGGCTACGGGCGCACCTGCCACGCCTTACCCTTCGAACATCACGGTTGCGGGCATAACCGCGCCAGTAACGGCTGTCAGGGTCACTCTCAAGCAAATGTCTCATACATTCCCCGGTGACGTGGATGTGCTGCTCGTCGGCCCAACCGGTCGCAAGTTCGTAGCCATGTCAGACGTGATTGGTGATCTGAACTGGACTGGTGAAACTTACACCTTGGATGACGCTGCGGCGGCGATCTTGCCAAGCGGCGGGGCACCGCCGCCCTCGGGTTCGTTCAAGCCAACCAACTACGGCACTGGCGACCTGTTCCCGGCGCCGGCACCTGCAGCGCCGTACATGAATCCGGCCACCGCCGGCACTGATACGCTGACCTCCGCGTTTGCCGGGCAAGATCCGAACGGCACGTGGAGTCTCTACGTTGTTGACGACGCAGGCGTGGACATCGGCACCTTCGCAGGCGGCTGGGACCTGACGCTTGTCACGATGCAGAGTGTCTGCAACGGGCAGACCTGCTCGATCACCTGTCCGGCGAACATTACCGTGCCGGCCACCAGTCCTTCCGGTGCAGTAGTGAATTACCCGCCTGCGACCCCAACCGGTGCGTGCGGCGTGCTCGGCTACAGCACAGCGTCCGGCTCGACTTTCCCGGTAGGCACGACGCCTGTGAACGTCACGGGTGCAGACGGCGCGAACTGCTCGTTCAATGTCACCGTGACCCCATTCGGAGGAGCGCAGCCGGGTGACCTGCTCATTAGCGAGTTCCGACTATATGGGCCAGGCGGTGCGAACGATGAGTTCATCGAGGTGTTCAACGCTACCGCAGCCAATCACACAGTTGCAGCGGCATCGGGAACCGGCTATGGCATAGCTGCTTCGGACGGAGTACTGCGCTGCACGATACCCAACACCACAGTCATTCCGAGCCACGGCCACTACCTCTGCGTTAACTCGACCGGCTACTCTCTCACCAATTACCCGGCTGGTAACGGCACGACCGCAACCGGGGATGCGACCTATACGACTGACATTCCGCCGAACGCCGGTATTGCGCTCTTCAACAACAACGTGCCGGCCAACTTCACGATGCCGAATCGGCTTGACGCAGTTGGTTCAACGTCGGAAGCCAACACGACTTACAAGGAAGGCGCCGGCTACCCGGCGTTGACCACTGGTGGCGTCTTCGACACCTTGCAATACAGCTACTACCGCGATAACTGCGGCAAAGGTGGGTCGATGACAATCATGGGGCCGTGCCCGTCAGGCGGCAATCCGGTCGACACGAACAATAATGCCGCTGACTTTATCTACGTGGATCCGACAGCGGCCTCGGCCGGAGCAGGTCAACGTCTCGGCGCCCCTGGACCGGAGAACCTTAGCAGTCCCATTCAAAGGAATGCTGTCATGCCGGCTTCGCTGATTTACCCGTGCGTCGCGTCCTCTGCTCCCCCGAATCGCATGCGCGATTTGACCAGTGATCCAGGGAACAACTCAACCTTTGGAACGCTTTCTATCCACCGCAGAGTCACCAACAACACAGGCGCTAACGTCACAAGGTTGCGTTTCCGCGTTGTCGACGTGACGGCGTTCGCGCCGTCGGCAGGGTTCGCGGACCTGCGGGCGCGAACATCCTCAGATCTCGCGCCTCCGGTTACGTGCGGCGTTGGGGTCACGATCAACGGCATGGCGGTGGAGACCCCGCCCGCGCAGGCGTTGGGCGCAGGGTTTAACTCGACATGGACTGTTACGCTGGGGACGCCGCTTGCCAACGGCGCCAGTGTTGACGTGCGTTTCTTCCTGGGTGTTCAACAGACAGGTAGTTTCAAGATCTTCGTGAACGTTGAGGCCCTGCCTTAGCACCAGGTCCTTAACGCGATGCGGATCGCTTAACCCGAGGGAGAGGTGGTTATCCACCTCTCCCTTAGTCTTTGCAGCTACTCGAACTTTAGAGGGTTTCTTTGGTCAACAGGCCAAGCTCTATGTTGAAAGGCTCATTCGAAGGAAAAGTGTATGTGACGATGTAGTCAGGAACCGTGGTTTCCAGTAGCGGCTTACCACCTGATTCAAGCCAGGCGTGGCCTGCCACCGCGCCATCAGCCGCACGGCGCACTCC
>JBOGOU010000628.1:0-21972 GCA_050748205.1 Pyrinomonadaceae bacterium
AGGTAAGGAAGGTGGGCTTGCCCCCGCCTCAAGATGGAACGGCCTTCTGGGTTACAGGAGACCTCCAAGCCTCAATGATTTCTTGTGAAGTGAAGGCCCATCAAAGTTGGGCGGGGGCAAGCCCACCCTCCTTACCTGGGAGATTTTCAAACTTGAGTTTTCTCTGTAACCCTGAAGGCTGTTCCAAGTTAGGCGAGCCACGCCCACTTTCCTTACCTGGGAGATCCTCTGACCTGAATCTCTTCTTTGATTTGAATGGTTGCCAGAGTTGGTCGGCTCTATGCTTCCGCCTGCTTCGCAGCTCGTTGAAAGCTTCAGCCAAAGGTTGGTTACGACTAAGTCCGCGTTGTGCAGTGATGCCTCTCTCTAAAAAGGTACTTCGATTTCTTCTGAACGATCTGGGAGGACGTGTATGTTCTTACGTTTTGTTTCAGCTTAGATTGATGAGGATGCGCAGGTAAGAACCGGACTCTTTCAAGCAGCGTTCGATTTGCTAGAGTTCGGACATTTGCGTGACTACGATCGCGAGGCACTCTCGGAACTCTTAAACTGGTTCGAAGAGAGCTTAGCGTGTCCCACTCGCTTCTGTCGTTCACTGCGGCCCGGGCGCCAACCTAAAGGTGTTTGCTGGTTCAGATCAACAGCCTGCGAACATCTCAAAAGGATTTGGGAGGTAGTAGGAATTCTCGAGGAGAACGATGTGTGAATTTACATGATACGCCGTGAACTGCCTGGTTATGTGGTCTACGAAGATGAGTATCAAGTCGTAGCTGAGCCATTTGCAGATTTCTGTCGAAGGAGGTAACAAACAATGGCAAACAAGACTCTATTCAAGTCGCTAATCGGCAGGCTGATGCCGGCAACGGACGCTCTCAACGAAGAGCGCGCGCCGGCGTACGCTCTTTCACCAAAGCACCAGCTGGCACAGTACGCCGCAACAGGTTGTCTGAACACCACGTTTTACGCGGGCGCTGATGAACAGCTCGCGAAGGTGCTTGAACTGTGCGCCGAGATCGATGCGGAGTTCATTGCAAAGACGGCGGTTTTCTGCCGCGAGCGCGGTTTCATGAAGGACATGCCTGCCCTGCTTTGCGCCGTGCTGTCGGTAAAGGACCGTGCACTGCTCAGCATTATCTTTCCACGAGTCATCGACAACTCGAAGATGCTGCGCAACTTTGTGCAGATCATGCGCTCGGGTGCAGTGGGTCGTAAATCGCTCGGTACTGCGCCGAAGCGCCTGGTGCGCGATTGGCTTGACGCCCGCGACCCGGCAGCACTCTTCAAGGCAAACGTGGGCCAGGACCCGTCGCTGACTGATATCGTGAAGATGGTCCACCCGAAGCCAAAGGATGCCGTCCGCCAGGCACTGTTTGGTTACTTCATTGGTCGCGATTACGCCTTCGATGCACTGCCGGAGGTGGTTCGCAACTTCGAGGCTTTCAAAAAGGGCGAATCGAAGGACATTCCTGATGTTCCGTTCCAGATGCTGACAGCGCTGGGGGTGGGGACCGCGGAGTGGACGGCGGTCGCGCGCCGGGCGCCGTGGCAGATGACCCGCATGAACCTAAACACCTTCGCGCGTCATGGAGTGTTCGGCCAAGCAGGCATGCCTGAGCTGATTGCTGAACGTCTCCGTGATCCTGAGAAGGTCGCTAAGGCCCGCGTGTTTCCGTACCAACTGATGGTTGCCTACACGATGGCTGCGGCGAACGCCAACATTCCGCAGATCGTTTGCGACGCTCTGCAGGATGCAATGGAGATTGCAACGGCAAATGTTCCTGAGTTTCGCGGTAAGGTATACGTCTTTCCGGACATCTCGGGCTCGATGCACTCGGCCGTGACAGGCTACCGTCGTGGCTCGACAACGGCTGTGCGCTGCATCGATGTTGCGGCCCTGGTTGCGGCTACGGTGCTGCGCAAGAACCCGCGCGCAGAAGTCATCCCGTTTGAGTCGCAGGTAGTTAAGCTGCGTCTCAACCCGCGCGACAGCGTGGTGACAAACGCTAAGAAGCCGGCGAACATGCCTGCTGGTGGTACCAACTGTAGCGCACCGCTGGAGTTTCTGAACCGGCGACGGGCGAAGGGTGATCTGGTGATCTACGTTTCGGATAACGAATCGTGGATCGACGCGCCGCACTACGGTCGCTTCGGCGGGAGTGCAACTCAGACGATGAAGGAGTGGGCGCACTTTCGCCAGCACAATCCTGAGGCGCGGATGGTCTGCATTGACATTCAGCCTTATGGCACGGTGCAGGCAAAAGACCGCGGCGACATCCTGAACGTCGGTGGATTCTCGGATCATGTGTTTGACGTGATCGCGGAATTCACGCGCGGTCAACTCAACGCTGACCACTGGATCGGTGTGATTGAAGCGGTGGCGTTGTAATGGAGTTTCGGCTTTCGAGTTTCGGGTTTCGAGTTGACCCGAAACTCTCGGAACTCGGAACTCGGAACTCGGAACTCGAAACTCGAAACAACCACCCTGGCGAATGCTGGTTGAGAGTACATGGTTAACGCAGGTTCGATCCCTGCCTCGCACCGGAGACGGGGCGAGTCTCTCACCGATCTTGTCGCCATCGAAACCGTCTCGAGTCTGGAGTCTGGAGTCTAGAGTCAAAGCTTAGCCACGGACTCGCGACTCCAGACTCGCGACTCACGACTACAACCATCAGGGGTGAATGCCGGAAGGACTACATCACCAACCGAGCGAAGTGGAGTGTGATGACTCCAGCGGTGGAAACAGCGTGCTCAACTGTCTTTCCAATCTTGTCACCTCTGCATTTGTTGGAGTGAATGCTTGCGAGGACTACATTAGCTCAGTGAATAGAGCATCCGGTTTTAGACCGGAAGTGCGTTCGGTGTAACTCCGAACATGAAGGCTTCCAAAAAACTTGTCACTCCTTTCTTGAAGACAGTGCGACGAATGCCGATGGAACTACATGCCCTTAACGCACGAGGTTCCGGGTTCGAGTCCCGGTGGCTCCAACAAAGTTTCTGGGGCCATAGCTCAATGGCAGAGCACGGGTTTCATCAAACCTTGTCGTCGCCCTTTAGACAGTATTTGGGAATTGCAGAACGCTCTTATGGGCATAGAGAATTTCATAACGGACGCTCTCTACAAACCGAACGACTACATCGCATATCACGTCGGGCGGGAATTGGCGGAGCTGCATCCGGGAAAGGCAATCATCGAAGGAGAAACCGGGTACTTTAACCTGGAGGCTTTCGTGCGCGCCGACAAATGCTCAGTCGTTCATGAAACATCGATCTTCAACCACATCAAAACAGCCTGGAACGGGCCCGGCAAAGATCCGACCCGAGCAGTTGAAAACTCATGGCTCAACGTGCTCTGGCGCGATCAACTTCTGGATGTTGTTCTTGTAACTTACACGCAACGCTGCTACCCCTCACGGCACCACTGGATTGTGGCAGACAACAAGGAGCTCGCTGAAGCCTTCTTCGCCGAAGTCTGTGAGTGGTCGTCGGAAGTTCGTGGCGAAGTGCTGGTCTTTCAAGACGGCGAGTGGACAAAGAACAAGGAACTCTTCGACGCGATCAAAACTGCCACTTTCGATAATCTCATCCTGCGTGACACGCTGAAGCAGGAGATACAAGACGACTTCGCTCAATTCTTTCTTTCACGCGAAGTCTATGAGCGTTACCGCATACCGTGGAAACGTGGGGTCTTGTTTATTGGCCCTCCGGGGAACGGCAAGACTCACACACTGAAGGCTCTGGTCAATCAGTTGGGACAACCATGCCTCTACGTGAAAGGCTTCAAATCGGAATATGCAACTGATCAGGAGGACCGGAGGTGTACCGATGGACAAGATCATTCTTGGGGAGGCTGTTCAACTTCGGGAACAAATGGGCGCGAAATCATCCGCCGTCTCTCAATAAAAAGTGGGAAGGTATACACTGGAGGGCATCAGCAGACCGTATGAAAAAACTTGAAAAGTTAATCAACCGGCTTCTTCAGCTTGATGAGCGTGAGGACCGGCTGGGAGCCCTCAAGGCGGCGGAGGAATTGTGGCAATACCCTTACGAAGCGGAGATCACCGAGGATCAACAACGTGATGCTTACATTAGTGCGCTTTTCTACGTTGCTGATTATTTCCAATTTGTAGGGAGAATTTCTTATAACGCCATCGCCCCTTTGAAACGAGCTTACGCGCTTGACGATGGACATTTCAACGCTACTACTAACGCCTCCGCGAAGGAGGCGGCTGCCTATAAGCTCGGTGCCTTATACGAAAACGCGAAGTGTCATTATAGTGCCGTCCACTGGTTCCGGCAGTCCTTAAGCCTTGCCCGCACCTCGCCTGTACAAGAAAACCTCCCGCTGAACTTGGACCTTCTGGCCCGGAATCTTGAGACACTCGACCTCTATAAGGAAGCTGGCCAGTACTATGATGAGATGTTGGAGATGTTAGCTGATACGTCGCCTTTGGCGGACACCCTTCAGTGGCTGGTACACGCAGCTATCTACCAGCTTCACCATGGGGATCAAGCACGTGGCGAAGCGATCATGCGCAAATTGGCTTCCGACAACCTCGGAGGATCTGCAGATTCCCGTACTGGGCCGTTGCCATTGTGGTTCTACGAGGCCTTAAACGAGCTGGGCATGCACTACATCGCTACCGGGCGATGCGAGGAGGCGATCAAGCTGGCGCGAAAGGTGAAGCGCTCCGACAAGCGCCCCTTGCTGCACGATAGAATGCGCGGGCTCACTGCCAGAGCGTTTGTGCAGATGGGACAACTCGACCGCGCGCTCAAAGAACTGGCTCACGTTCATGATGTCAAGAGGCCGCAGCTTAGAAGTTATCAAGACGATTCTCCCGTGGAGAGTCGTGAACTCTGGATCGATACTGCGCGCATTCATGTTGCCAATCATGACTATGAATTGGCTATGGCGGCTTATGCAACGCTGGCTTACGATCTCGGCGCTGTAATTACCGATCCGCACCTGGCACCGACTAACCGGTTACGCTTCTATTGGTTGCAACAGATGGCCTTTGTGGTGCATGAGATGGCATCCGTCTGGTTAGCTATTGGTGACATGCATACACGCGAGACCCTTGAGGCGACTGTAGCCAACTTACTTCTGCAGTTGAAGGCGAACCTGTTTATTGCTCTGGAACGGCATAAGGGCATAAGAAGCTCTTCGGGAGATGCTCTTTTCCATGCCAACAGAATATATGCGGCTGCTGCGCGCAAAGTAACCAGCAATCCAGACGACCTCGAGGCAATGCTCGAGCTCGAAGATGGCATCTTCCAGCGCGAGGAGATTGAGACGCATTTGCTTTCAGGCGAATACCCATCGTCACCAGGAATGGCTGCGATCTTCACACGTGACTTTCGGGAGTTATACATACTTGGAGGCGACACGCTTGTGCTGGACTACTCGCTCATCAACTACCAACCGCCTCGCAAGGGACTGATTGGCCCGTCTATGGGACTTCGTTATGTCGGAATTAGACTCGCCGCAGGAAGCCTTCAGATGGTTGATCTCGGAGAGGCTAAGTCGATCGAAGCCCTTTGTGGCCCTCTGGTCCAGGCTCTATCGAGGCAACCAGCGGCAGCTGATGATGGCGTTAGCACTCAGAATCAGAGACATCTCAGACCGTTGAATGCAGTCCAATTCAAGGATGAGGTCGATCTTGAGGGCCTGACAAAGAGTGTGTATGACCGAGTCGTCGCTCCCTTCGAGCCGCTGAGCAACGTGCTGTTGTTTTCCCCGGATGGGATGCTTGCTGCTTTGCCTTTCCACGCCCTCATTCACGAGGGCCGCTACCTGGTAGAAGAAAGGGATATTGCGTACTGTCATTCGTTGCTGCAGCGAGAATCTCTATACATGCGTCATATTAGTTCCATGAGAGGTTCCCCGCCTCCTATCAACAAGATCGCCTTAGTGCTGGGGAACCCAAACTACGCCAAAAGAAACCTACCATCCTTGCCCGGAACGAAAATCGAGGTTACGGAGGTTGCCAAGCTATTAGGAAGTCAGAAATACAAGGATGGCAGGAGTGTCTATGACGACGTACAAATACACACCGAGGCCCAAGCAACCGCGTCACGATTGCTAGACATCGCTCAACCAAGCGTCGTTCATATCGCCGCGCACGGTACTTTCGATGAGGACCAGACCCGACTGTTTACTGGCCGGCCACTAACGTTTGGTGGACATTATCGACGGTGGCAAAAAATGGGAGCCGCGCCTCTTACTGAGCTGGACAACGCCTTACTCCATTCCACATTGATCCTTGCGGAAGATTTGGAATCAGACGACGATCCCGCCAACGGTTCTGTACTGACCGCGCTCGAACTAGCATCACTCAATCTTACTCATTGCAATGTCGTTGTGCTTAGTGCTTGTGAAACGGGTGCGGGGGTTACTGAATATGGCGCCGGCGTACTCGGATTTCAGTACGCCCTGCAGGCCTGCTTTGCGAGGGCTGGATTGTTGAGTCTGTGGAGAGTTTTGGATCGAGAAACCAGCGCTTTCATGATCGACTTTTATCAGAGCTTTCTGAAGCATAATTTCAAGGCAGGGTATCAAGCTACCGTACGAAAACACTGTCGTCGCGATGGACAACGCGTTCATCCTTACTACTGGGCAGCTTTTGTGTTCCTGGATCAGGAATACTAGACTCTGGTCTTTTGGTGTTAAAGATCCTCTGTGTGCACCAGCTTTCCGCCGTCCCGGTCTTCGTAATAGGAGACCTTCGCGCTGGGGCCGTCAAGCTTAATCATCACATAGCAGTGCTGGTAAAAAGCCGAGCCTTTGCTTAATGCCACGTCCTGGTCGAAGGGGACGTCTGGGTTGATATGAGTTGTCGGCATCTCGAAGTTGCCGATTGGGAACGCGGAACCGCCGATGCATCGTCCGCGCTTGAGACCTTTGTAATCTTTAAAGATGACGAGGTCGTGCTCGTGTCCCCACAACCACAGGTCAACTTTCGGCAGGATCGAAGCTATCTGATCGTAGAGGTTTTGGTTGTGGCCTTTGCCGTCGAACTGCTCATTGGTTGAAAATAACTGATGATGCGAAAGCAGGATAGTGCGCCTCTTGCCTGCGTTCTCAATCTTATCAATCGCCCACTGGGCTTCGGTTGGGTCAAGTGCAGTTGGCTGGCCTGCGAGTTTATCGTTGAGTGCAGTGTCCAGACCGATCACCTGCCAATGCTCATTTCTCAGACAGAAGAAGCTGGCCTCCTGACCGAGCTTTTTCAGCAAGCCGTAGAAGGGCGCTCCACCCGCGTACAGATCGTGGTTGCCAGGTAGCACCAGAGACAAAGTCTTCGACGTGTCGAGCTCGAGAATACGCTTCCACGGCTGGTAAAAGTAGTTCTCGACCTCATACTCGGTTCCCGCATAGTAAATATCGCCGAGGTGCATGACGACTTGCGGGTTGTGACTCTTGACTTGCCTGAGAACCTCAAGCGCCTCTGGCTCACCCGTACCCCAATCGGCGACAACTCCAATCATGGCACCTGCCGGCAGCTTTTCTGGATCATCAATCACGAAATCGTTTTGTAGCTTCCACTTTATGTAGGGAATCTCCCCTTTATTGGCCAGGAATTTGACATACTGGACCAGGGCGTCCTTATAGTTGGGATCACAATCGCCAAAGCGTTTCGTTAATGCGGCCTGGTATTGATCATACAAGGTCGTATCACCGTGGAACTTCGCCGCCCACAAGTTTTTAGCCATCCCGACTGCCATGCTCGCGCAGTATTTGACCTGGTCAACCGCCCCACGCTCCTGCGCGTCTGCAAGTGCCCGCGTTTGCCCTTCAGATAGTGTGTCCTGATCGAATGAGGGCAAATCATCCAGGGATATGTCCCCGTTTGCCACTGCCATGCAGTATTGCGTAACTTCGTTGATGATCGGATCGCTCAGTTCGGGGCGCTTAATTTCCTCCTCTCGACCGCCGACGCTTCTCGATTTTGTTGCCCCGTCCTTTTGGGCGATCACTTGATCGAAGGCGGATTGCAGAAGAGAAATGCTTGGATCGTGGACGTGCGCAATGGTTGGACGCCGGACGCGCACCTCCACCTCAGCCGTACCCCAGCTTTTGCCCTGCGGGGCGGTAAGATTGACTACCTGCCGCGTAAGCTGGTCTGAGGCGAATGCAGTCATCAACTCTTCAAGCGGGTTAGCCGGACCCCTCGTAATTGCCCTGGTTGGAGTTGGAGCCTGATCGAGGGGCTGGAGTTCCAGCCAGCGAAAACTCGTGCCGTCGACAGCGGCGATCGCCTTAATGACGTCCGTCCCTTGCTGGTATCCCTCTGGCAGATCGGTTTTAAGCGGAATCAGGAGTGCATTCTCTTCACCCGGCTCAAGAAGCTCGTAGTCCTTTGCCTCTCCGGTTTCGGGATCAGGTGAAGGATACACTTGCGAGATGCCCCAGTCGGGTTGTAGATCCAGTACCGTGACATTGACAGCTTTCTTGGAAAGATTCTTGACGCGCAAGACCACCACTTCGCCAACCGAGAGTGGTCTTGATCGCAGACCAAACGGTTCTCCAAAGGTACCAGGACCTTCCTCACCGTTGTCCGGTGGCTTGCTGGTGCCTAATTCGATGATCAGTTTCCGCGCCAGTGTGGAGTTCGGGTCCGTGTTATCGATTAGTCTCACATTTCGGTACTTGGTTAAATGGATGAGCCTCCGCAATACCTTCGCTGCATTATTCTTATCGGCGCCCTCCAGAGCCGGACGCAAGTTGGGCACAGCTTTTCCATCCGCGTCCCAGATTTCATATTCGCCGTGGGCATTGATCGCCACCTGCAAGTCGGCCTCCTCGCCCTCGTTGACCAGGCGCACCCAGTTGTTCTGATTTGCTGTTCCCTCATCCCCGGTAATCTCATCCCGCAAGCGTTGCAGCGGCGACTCCTGATCCACGCCGGGCGGGAGGTTGTTCTGGTGCACCAGCCGGACTCTCCCCCGCATACGAATTCCCACTCCCAGCAATAAGGCCTGCGCGCCCTCCTGGATGTCGCCCTCGCGTAACTGCTGCACGATGTTGGCCCATGTCTCGGTCTCTTTAGGATCATCCAACTCGACTACGGCCAGCCGCTCATCGGTTTTGGTGAAATCAGCACCCGCCGGATAGACTGCGAACTGAGTTCCTTTGCTGACACCCTGCGTCCGGCCTGTGTTTAGCAACAGCCGTTTCTTTGCAGGATCAACCTTCAGTACATTTACCGCATGTTGCGATTGCATCTGATCGCTGCCGAAGATTTCACGATTGCCTTCGCCTTCAAGTTGCGGCGTCTGTTGTACGAACTTGGCGTGAACCTTCGCCACGATCCGGTTATAAAGCATGCGGTACGTTAGACCTGAACCGTTCTGCTTGAGAGCGTCCAGCAACCAGTAGGTGAGCGCTCCGTTTCTCTCCTTGCCGTCGAAGGCATACTCATTGGCCAACTCATTGGAGCGGCAGGCGGCGAGCAGAACATATCCTTTCATCTTAGGCAGCCATCCACTCGCTGCGTTCGCGCTCCGAGTTTTGCCGGATGTAACGCTGAGCCACGTTTCTGATAACTCCTCGTTGCTTGCCACCAGACTATCAGCAGGCCGCTCGGTAGTGTCTACGCTGGATATGCCTCTGACCGCTCCTCCGCCCATGCCTCTGGTAGCTCCGCCGGAGTGGCAGCTGTCAAGCACCATTGTCACGAGCAAACCTTTGTCACTCATTGCCTTGAGCAAATGCGACATTTCAACATCGCGGAGGTAGCGTGTACCCTTATCGCCGATGTCCGTCGGAACGAGCGACTCGTCCAGCCCATTTTCTCCTTTGAGCTTGGGAAACATTGTCGGCGTGCGTCCGCCGTGACCGGAATAATGGACGTAGACCTGATCTCCGGGGCCGGCCCTGGCGGTCAGGTCCTTAAATGCCGCAACCATATTCTCGTACGTTGGCCGCTGACCTTGTGGTTCTGAGGTGTTTCCCTCTTTTGTGATGGGCGCTATGAGTTTGAAGATGCGATCGTCCGTCAAGCCGAGCGTATTGCGGAGCATCAGCTCGACATGAGAAATGTCTCGGACGCAGCCGCCAAGGTCTGGGTAATGACTGTCATCGAGCAATTTGTTCGGCAAGTAGCGGTCAATGCCAATCAACAGCGCGTAGAGTTTGGGGTTGGTGTCGGTCATCACTGAATACTTTCCTGCTGCGGCAGCCCGACAAAATTCCCTCAGTAAAAGAATTCTAGAGTTTGATGAGGCGAATAAGATCCGACAATTTAGAGAGAATGAGCTTTTAGGCGAGCCGAACAGTAATACTGTGAAGTGCGAATGTCAATGGTTGTATTAGACGCATTTTTGATATAGGTTGCGCGCCAAAGGAATAAGCTCTTTCTGATATGTTACTGTTATACATGTCCTCATTGAAACAAATCTTACTCAAGAGCTTCTGATCTCCTTATCTTCACGTCGAGGTGACAAATGCCACGAACAAAATCAATCAAGAATTTGGAGTGGGAACATCGCTTTGCAGCAATCTTCAAGTGTTCCTCAAAAGCATCTGATCCGACGGAAGTTGTAGTCGCAGACAAGACGGCGATTTCCGGCAACGAAAATCTTCAGCGTGTCCTCAAGGCATTACAGCACGACCTGATCTTCAAACAGATCTATGTGTACGCGAAGAACCCGACTACTCGCTTTCTTACCTTTCGGAAACCTAAGAAAGGTCAACCGAACAAAGCACAACCATTGCTGAATGCCCTCATTGCCGCTAAGCACAAGAAACAGATGGAAGCGCAAGCTGAGAAACTGGCCCATCAATATATGCTAACGAAGAACATCCAGAATGGCTTGCTCATCTTTCTCGTCTCGGAGGGCAAAATCGAAGACAAGATCGAAGGAACGTGCGCATTCGTGTTCAAGTGCGATTTTGAGGAGATTTCCCAACTGACCGAGAAGAAAGTTTTTCGCAAGATTGAGGATGCCATCGTCGAAAAAACAAAAAAGGGGGCACTCTATCCATATTATGACGATGGCAGGTTTGACGACACCAGCGTTCGCGTCTTTGATGAGTTTGGCGAGACACAATACTGGCTTGATTTTCTGGACCTGGGAGTACCGCCGGCTAGATTTCCGCAACTTCCGGCCGTCACACTGGAAGAGTGGGAGCAGGTTAGGCCTGAAGTGGCGACCAAGTACCAGGAGCGCATTCAAGAGTTGTCTGTTGGCAGGTCGCTGGCCGAAAGAGACCTTTTCACGCAACCGGAGGATCGGCTCAGTCCTAAAGAGACTGAGAACGTGATTGAAGCGGTAACCGCCAAGGCCGGGAAACAGAACGTAAATTTACAACTGGATAAAGTGAGGTTCACCGTTCCGCTAGATGAATACGGTAAGACGTGGATACTTGCTGAACAGGCGGGAATGCACTTTGTCCTGGCTAAGGGTTCCGACCTTCAAATGCGTACCGACATGCTCAACCCAATAGACCTTGCCGCAACGCTCAATCTGAAGCAGGCTGTAGAGAAATTGAACATACCTCTTTAGAGAGTCAATGGGGAAGATGGCATGACGTTATCTCTCGATCCGAGGATGAATCCGCTCATACGCCTGTACCAGTTATTTGAAGTGCCAGGTGTTGAGACAGAAGACAATCCAAATTATCTGCGAGTCACTTTGCCCATCAAATGGGCAGCCGGTAGCGAGGCGTATGACTTGGCTCGATTTTTGAGCGCGGCTCCGGCAGGCGTGCTCAGAGTTCTAAGGCTGTGCTTCGACACGAAGCACCACCTTGCTGATTTTACCAGCGAATCCGTGCTCACTTGGTTTGAATGGGACACTATCGAAGAGCTGATCGACGCCGGGAGCTTATGTGAGGTTTGCGCCGAGACCTTCCACGATTTGCGCTCGCGCTTGGAAGCGTATGAGCTGGGAGCCAACTGGCCAACTGCGGCGGACGACTCCCTCTCGATTCTCAACGACCTGGAGAACTGCCCGACTTGCAGCCCACATCTTACGATTGACGCGTCCGTTGATAAGACCTCCTCAGCCGACAAAGTTTTGATCGGTGACCTCCTGAACTCGGAGAAGAAGATCTCATCATTGGTTTGGTACGATCCTGCGCACATGACGGAGGCGTTCGTCAGTTTTCAAGAATTTCTTGAGTTCATGACAGAAAAAGTAGACGAGCCATTGGTCATGTTTTTCTATCGGCCGATAGAGCCATATCTGGGAGATTACTTTGAGATTTTACCCTTCAGCAGGGCTGGCGTTCAGTTGCCCGATATTGAAGCAGGGCTAGCCCAGGAATTAAGCCGCTACACCACGGATACCTTGACTCGATACAAGATGCTGCGCACGGATCATAAGGACGAGAAGCGAACCGCTCTCGGCGAGAGGTTCGATATTCCGCCGACACTTTTTCTGCGCCAGAGCAGCGAACTGGCGTCATACCCTTCGCACCCGGTCTTCACGTCCGGCCCGCTGAGGTCGCTGCTCGTCTACTCAATGATGGCCTGGCTGGCGGTGCAAACCGATGAAGATGGCGGAACTACTATTTTCAGTTTGTCGGTGGATGAAAATAATCCGGTGACAGCTTCGTTCAATTTCAGCCTGACGGATGTTCGGCAAGGCGAAAAGAGCATTTTCGGTAACGACAATTGGCGCGACGTCGCCGGTCGTCTGGCGCGGGACATCGGGCGCAGCGTTGGCTCGGACTACTTCCGGGATTGCTGGGCAAAGGCCATAAATGGTAAGACGCCTGACGATTTCACTGCTGACCACTTGTTCAATACGTTGGAAGCAATACGACAGAACTCTGAGAAATTGAGGAGAGACCCGCCCCAGGAGATTAGGAATCTGACGCCGGATCTAGCGCTGCACATCTATGTGGACGGGCTTAACAAAAGGCTTGTTTTTCAGCTTGGGTACTTGAACGCAGACTTGGGCCTTGGTTTCGAGCTCCCTGATTCCCTGGCAATTAATTTAGAGGAGAAAAACATTCCCCTCGTCGAGCTTAATGAGTTAGCGAAAAGGAACCTGACGGCGATACTGGGAGATGACCAAAATAACCCGGGAGTGAGAGTCCCCAAGATGGAGAAGTTGGAAACGAGAGGCCAGGCGCTTTGGGATGACATGATCCCTCCCGAACTGAAGCGAGCGTACACCAGGCTGCGTCAGAGGAAGGATTTGACGCTCTTCATCTTCTCCGAAGATCGTTCGTTTCCCTGGGAGCTCATCAAGCCTCGCGAATTGCAAGGCAGCAAGATTGATAGCGCTGGCTTTGATGACGATTGGTGGGCTTTGCATTTCGGCATTGCTCGCTGGGCCGCCGGAGCACCGCCACCGGCAAATGAGATTTCGATCACCAGAGTGTGCTGCGTGGCGGCCAGTTCAGCTTTATCCAATGCGCAAAAAGAACTCGCCTATTTCGAGTCCCTGACAGCTCAAGATGTGCCAGTGGATTCACCGAAAACGAGAGCTGAGTTGATCGAGTTTTTGAACACAAGAAATTACGATGTCATACATTTCGCCTGTCATGGACAATTCAATACAGAGGATCCCGGCGAGTCGGCCATACAGTTACCGGATACTAGCCTATTGCAACCCGATGACCTTCGTACGGGCAACATTCCTCAAATGATAAGAAATAACCGTCCTTTGATCTTCCTCAACTCCTGCCATTCTGGGCGCACGGGTTCAACGCTCGTCGGGATTGCAGGTTGGGCCAGGCGTCTTGTCGATTGGGGATGCGGTGCATTTATCGGGTGCGGCTGGGAGGTGGCTGATCCGCTGGCTGCTGAATTCGCCATCACTTTCTATCAGAACTTTAGAGACAAGAAAAAGAGCCTGGGCCAGGCCGTTCATCAGGCCCGCCGGCAGATCAAGGAGCAAAGTATCAATGAGGGCCGTCCCCAAAATTCAACCTGGCTAGCCTATTACCTTTATGGCAATCCTAACTGCCGCCATAAGGAGTAGTATCCTTGAAAAGAAGACGCTGAGGATTGGACTTGCCCTTACTTTGATGTATAAGCCTTAACTTGTTTTTGATGAACTACCTCAAAAGATGTGCGACACGTAACACTCAACTTCAGACGCGCATCCTCGCAGAGCGCGTAAGACACTCACTTGCTCGCCAATGCGGAACACTATGGCGAGCACTAAGAAGGAGGACTTTGATATGTCTTTCAGCCCCACAATCCGATACGTTGAAAATGGGTACGATTTTAACGAAACCTCGCCTGAGTGGAAGGAGGCTTGTCGGAACTTGCCATGCTTTTCTGCGATCTGGTGGCCTGATTATTCCACCGAGGTCGTCGAAGACACAATCAACGGCGAACCTGTCGTGATTCAATTATGGATAGGTTGGTGTCAAAAGTTCCTGGGCCGGGATGACTTTCCGGGCGGGATCGGCGCCGAAGTCGGCATCTACCATAGAATCCCTGGCAAGCCGCCTCCGTCCACGATTCCGTTCTTGCCCCAAAAAATGGCGGACTTCATTCTCGCCCGCGTGGCTGACCTTGGTGATGAGCACCTCTGGTGGCCTTTCCCTGAGCTTAATGCGGAAGTTGATTTCGAGATGGTCAACCCGAAGACGAACGAAACATTCTTTCGTGCCGGACCACAGAAAACATACTGGCTGACCAAATGGATGGATACGGACAGCTATGAAAAGTATAAGAAGGACCACATTGGACCCGAGCCATTTTTTTCAGTGAATTACAATCTCAGGTACAAGATCAACGGGAAGAGCTATGAATGGACCTAGTGCCGGCAGGCCTCGTTCCATTTAACGCGCGTTCAAGCAGGTAATTAAGAAGGGAATCAACCTGCTTGCTTTCTACAGGTGCGAAGGCCGCGCCACCAAGTGGGCCACTCGGACATCCGTGTGCCTGCTCGACATGGGAGAGGCGCCGGGCACAACAAAGCCAACTTGTTTGGACCTCTTCTCCAAGACCTTGACCGAAGCATTGATCCCATAGACCGGGGGAACTTGGCTTTTGAAGGTTGGGCTTCATCGCTATTGAGCTTGACATGGAAAATACCTTGAAGTAGTCTCACGCCGCTTCACGACACAGCCTCTGGATACCCAAACCGTATCCTCACGTTCGCAACTGTGCCACAAGCTGATCAAGCGGATTCCGGAATAATTTTTGAATCCTTTTCACGATGCGCAATTTATGGTTTCGATCACCCGCGAAGCTAACAGAAACCGTTCGCCCAAGAACGAACCTCTCTTTGCCGAAAAAAGTGAAACACTTAACAAACCACCCGACACAACGCGTCTATCAAACTACCTGCTCACCGTCTGTTTCAGCCACCCGGAATTCGTTCGTCCTCAACCCTCAAGTAGTTGTGAGGGCGAAAGATAATCTTCAGAACGACGGAGTCTGGGGCTAGAAAGGGAACCATCCTGCGCTAATCCACAAAGGAGGATTACCATGAAGCGCTTCGGACTTACTCAACGCGGTGCAAGCCTTTTGAAACTGCTCACAATAGCCGCCCTGATTGCCATCAGCGGTGTCGTTGTTTCCACACATTTAGTTCCCACCTCAAACTCAGCGCCCGAACCGGCTCAGCCGAGACCCCTTAAAAGCAGTGTTGCAAACCTGGTTCGCGGTTACATCGTAGCCACACCAACGGGTCAAAGAACTGATTTCGCAGCTGCTGTTATTCCAACAGGTAAGGATGTCTATTTGCCGGGCGTCACAGTCTATCTGGAAGAAGTCTCAACGTCGGCTAAGAGCACCGTTGCCGATTCAGACCTGAGCGGCCGCTTCACTTTGTATGTGCCCGCCGTCGGTCGCTATCACCTCTGTTGGAAGTCGGCGGTATATGGTGATGGCTGCGGTACCTCAATTATCAGCGCGGGATCGTCTCCGCAGTTTCTGAGCGCGGTGCGAATTCCAATCGCCGCTAAGAGAGGCTATGTGGCTATGACCGGGCACGTGATAACATCGGACGGCTCATTACCACGCACCTTCGATCCGCTGCTAAACATCAATGCGTTCGCCACTGTCGGCCTTGACGACTCAAAGAGGAACCGAGTCGCTACTGTCTATGTAAACAATTTCGGTGACTACCTACTGCCGTACGTGCCCATCAAAGAGAACATCAAACTGACTGCGGCCATCGAATCGGGCAGTTTCTCCCGAGAGATATGGCCCGAAGCACGTATTGATCGCGCACCGGTTCACCGCGTTGATTTCAGGATCGAAAACAACCGGCCGCAACTCAATCCGCTGGTCGCGTTCGACGCCGGCAACAAGCGCGTGCAGAACGCAACGACAGGTTCCGTGATCACCGTCCAAGCCAACGCTCGAGACATCGACGGCGATCCCGTAAACTTCAGCTGGTTTCTCGATCCAAACGACGGCCAGTTATCACAGACAACGGGCCAGTCAGTGAAGTGGACTGTGCCTACAAGCCCAGGTCGTCACAGTGTCACCGTTGTTGCTTACGACAACAAAGGCGGCTACGACAAAGCAGTGCTTGCGGTGCTGGTAGGAAATAAAGGCATACCGTTCACAGGCATTGTCGTAGAACCCAGCGGAGCACCGGTCAGTCAGGCTGAAGTTGAGATTGTCGGCAACCCGATAATCAAGACCGGTCCGGATGGTCGCTTCGCAACGACTGTTACCGAAGCTGATCGCTACGTATTTAATATCCGCAAGACAGGCTATGCGTTGAATTCGCAGATCTACGACCGCGCAGTCACGGGCGGCAGATGGATCCTGCGGCGGGGTCAGGTTGTCACAATTGATCCCACTCGCGATGAAGTTATCGTCCACAAGCGAGGTGAGCGCGACTGCCCAGGCCCCGACAGCATTAGAGCTTCCCTGGGACCGGCAAAGAATTCACTTCTGAATCCACAATGGCAAGATGGCAAAGGGCGGGCTGTCGATCCGCCATCATGGTGGAACCGCAAAGGCGGCAGGATCGTCACTGCCGGCATAAATGATCGACAGTTTGAAGGAAAGCGCCAGCCGATCGTGATTGGTCGAAATCTGAAGATCGGGAGATGTCGAGCAGGAGTGAGCGTCAAGATACCTAAGAATTCCATTCTTGACGCCAGCGGCAATCCTGCCAATGTTCCTTTTCAGGCTACCCTATCAACGGTAGACCTGCTTTCACCGCAGCAAATGCCGGGGGACGATTCGGTTTTGAGTGGAACTCAGGGTGGTAACCTGGAGAGTTTCGGCGCCGGAGCTTTGGATTTTCCGGCGGGCTTTAGGCTTAAACCGGGCGCAACTGCAACCGTCACTATCCCCGTAGACCGCTCACGATTGGGTTTCGGAGCATTGCCCCCGACTGTGCCTTATTTAACCTACGACGAGAAGCGAGGACTTTGGATCGATGAAGGAACAATGACTCTTACCAATATCGCAGGAGTGCAGAGCTATGTAGGTACGGCAAAACACTTCAGCCCTTTCAACGCCGACAACGTAAAAAACAATACCGCGGCTTGCGTGAGAGTGTTTAGTCCAACCTTACCTGGACAATATGACCTGGAAGTTTCCGCACCTCTTGGGGGTACCGGTGCTCCAAAGGTCCTAACGAAACCAATAGACAACACAACCTCAAGTGAACACGTCATCTACAATCTTCCCAACAACACCAACATCACTCTGGCGCCGATGACGCAGGGTGCGAATCCACAATTGCTTGGCTTCTACATCGTGAATAGTGGCAACCCGCAAAACCCAAACAACTCACCGGATGTTCCACCGGGCCCGCCTTACACCTCATGCCAGAACTTTGTGATATTGAAGACGGGCAGCGCTCCAGACTCGCCGTTTGGCGGTGAGTTCCTTCATGGGCTGGGAAACATCGAGGGAGCTAATCTTGGTTTCAACGATCTAACGTCCGCGGGGCCAACTGGGAACGCCTTGCGGGACGCGATCGTTGCAGCCTCCAGAAACTATTACAGCTCAGTTGATCCAACTGACCTGCGCACAACTTTTGACGCGTTCAAATCGCACCACGGTTTTTCAGCTGATCCCAACACCCCAGTCGCTGGTGAAACCGTGGCCCAATACGCAAACTCAGGCGATCTCGGTTTCGGACGCGACATGCACTGTTTGAAGAAGACCAACAACGACGTGGCCTGTTACGTTACGAATTACGGTTTCGGTTACAGCAACAACGCAGACATTACCGGGACTTCGGATCACGATGATGCCGAGGCTGCAGCCGCGCGGGCGACGGTCGGAAACTCTAACGAGGTAGCTACTGTCGCAATGGAATTTGCACCCATCGAAAACGCGGGAACTAACAAGGTGGTGAAGTTCTTTGTCTACAAAAAGAACTTTCCCAACGCAGGGGACTATGGGAGGAGCATCTCCGCCAATCTCGATGGTCGCGGAGAAAGGCCGGTTCCGCAGCTTTGTATGATCTGCCATGGCGGACAGATTCCGAGTCAATCAGGCGGCGTGCCGGCTTTCGGCAACGCCGCTCAAGTTGATCTCGGCTCGCGCTTCATACCTTTCGATCATCGGCTCTTCACGTTTCCAGTGAACCCATCGAAAGCTGCGCAAGAGGCGGCCTTCAAGACTCTGAATGAACAGATTGTTAACTCCGCGCCGCCGGTTGGTGTCAACGACTCGATTAGGGAAGTGGTGACTGGTTTGTACAATAACGGCGTATCCGCTACCCAAATACTGAACTTCGATGTTCCAGGTTGGGTTAATGGAGCTTCCGCAAATGTGCCAGGCCAATCCAACTTCTATCAAAAGGTAGTTGCCAACGGCTGCCGCATTTGTCACACGGCGCAACCGTTTCCACAGTTGCAGTTCAATACGTCCCAAAAGTTCATGAGTCTCACTGACATAGGTTCTCCCAATACATTAATGTTGGGTACTGCGCAGTTACGAGTTTGCGGGGACTACACCATGCCTCACGCTTTTCGCACGCATGAGGTTCTCTGGGGAACGTACACGGACATTGATCCGCTGTTGCTTGCATTCTCGATGCCCGTAGAATTTCAGAACTTTGGCAACGGTGCGGGCAGCAGCAACTGGAAGGCGGGGCTGTGCACTTCATTCATCTCGAATAACGCAGCCACTCCGAGTAACTTCTATCAACAGTCAATACAACCAATCTTCAACGGCAAGTGTATCTTCTGCCACTCCGGCTCATTCCCGCCTGCCGGGCTGAACTTAGCCGAGGTCTCTCCTCCAGACTCGCCGCAGTCCTCCTGGAAGATGCTGCTGAATGGCCGCGTCATTCCAGGCAACGACAATGGCAGCCTTCTGGTCCAAAAAATTACATCCACGGGGGCCAACCGCATGCCGCCAGGCTGTGTTCGGCCACCTGCGCCATTAGGCACAAACCTCCCGTGTCTATCGCAACCGGATGTAGACAGGATTAAGGCATGGATTAGGAGTGGAGCGAATTAGAAGGGACGATCGCTTTAGTCATAGATGAAAGACCCCCGGGGAAGCCCGGGGGTCTTTTATGTTTGGCGCCATGCCCGGGAGGGCGGTTTAGTTTCATTCCTGTTCGTTCATTAGTCGCAGTTCGCTCGAGAGTCGCGCGGCCTGTGTGAGAAGGTAGTTGCGCTCCGGGAGGCTCCCTGTCTTGCCTGCCGCCGCACGGTAGTGCCTGACGGCGCCCTTACGGTCTCCGGCGCGCTCCAGCAGATGTGCTCGAACAGCGTCCAAGCGGTGATGATCCGCAAGGCGGGCGTCGGCTTTGAGTGCGTCCAGCAGTTCCAGGCCCTTCGTCGCGCCGTGCACCATCGCCGCCGCGATCGCGTGATTCAAGGTGACCATTGGGTTGTCGGACATACGCCTGAGCAGATCGTAGAGCGCCAGGATCTGCGGCCAATCCGTGTCATCGGCTCGCGCAGCTTCGTCGTGAACGGCTGCGACGGCCGCTTGCAATTGATATGTGCCGACCGAGCCCTTAGGTAACGTGGCCGAGATGAGCGCGACTCCCTCCGCGATCTGTTTCTGATCCCAGAGCGTCCTGTCTTGCTGCGCGAGCGGAATCAACTCGCCTGCGGCGCCGGTTCGCGCCAAACGACGAGCATCGGTCAACAACATGAGTGCGAGCAATCCAGCGACCTCCGTGGCGTTTGGTTCCAGTTGGTGAACTATCCTGGTCAAACGAATTGCTTCATGCGACAGATCGCCGCGACGCAGATCGGGTCCGGCGCTGCTCGTGTAGCCCTCATTGAAGATGAGGTACAGGACGTGTAGCACTGCGCGCAGGCGCTGCGCTCGCTCCTCGGTAGTCGGCAGTTGGAATGGTATTCCGGAATTCTTGATGCTTTGTTTGGCCCGGCTGATCCGCTGGGCCATCGTCGGTTCGGGCACAAGAAACGCGCGCGCGATCTCTGCTGTGGTCAAGCCGCCCACCGCCCGCAACGTCAGCGCAATCGCCGAAGCCGGCGTCAACGCAGCACATGAAGAAAAGGACCAGCGTGTCGTCTTCCTCCGGCGCAGTCTCGATGTCCGGCAATTCTGTTGTGTGGACCGCCTCCAGGGCGATCTCGTTTTCGCGACGGCGGCGAGCGGATTCGCTGCGAATGTGGTCAGCCATCCGCCGGAAGGCGACCTGCGTCAGCCATGCGCGGGGATTGGCCGGGAGGCCATCGCGTGGCCACTGCATCGCCGCGGCAAGCGACGCCTCTTGCACAGCATCCTCGGCCGCCGCGAAGTCACGAAATCTTCTCACAACGGTTCCGAGCACCTGCGGCGTCAATTCCCGCAACAGGTGATCAACAGGAATGTCCAAGGGCGGAACGTCCAAAGGTTGTCCTCTTACTTCAATTCTTCCGGCGGCCCGCTCATGATCTGCCGCACTTCAATCGGCATGTTCAGCGGTGCGCCGCCCGGTCCCGGAGCCGCCGACGCACGCGCGGCCACCTGGTAGGCGCGTTCCGGACTCTCCACGTCAATAATCCAGTAGCCGATGAGAAACTCCTTCGACTCGGGGAACACGCCATCAGTAATCGGCGCCCCGTCCTTGCCCGCCCGCACGAGCTTGGCCTGATCCGGCCATGCCAGCCCTTCGGCGGACACCAACTCCCCTGCTTCCTTCAACTCCTTGTTGAAAGCGATCATGAACCCGATGTGCGCCTGAATATCTTCCTTCGGCCACGTCATGATGCCTTTCGACATGCTTTCCTTGTCGGTCTTCATTCCCATCATCAAGATGTATTTCATTGTGTTCGATCCTTTTCCGGTTAGTGCGCCTTGCGGCGCGGTTTCAATGGGAGTCGGAGCCAAAGCGGCCATTTCGACACGAATCTAGGCAAATTCTTCGGGAGGGCCGCTCATGACTTGCCGCACCTCGATGGGCATGGTCCCTTCTGTCCCCGCGGGCGCGGGCGCCAGCGAAGCCCGCGCGGCGATGCGATAGGCCTGCTCCGGGCTTTCCACATCAACGATCCAGTATCCGGCGAGAAACTCTTTGGATTCCGGAAAGACTCCATCCGTAACAGGCTCTCCGTCGCTTCCCGCGCGAACGATCCTGGCCTGGTCGGGCCACGCCAGGCCTTCGGTTGCAACGAACACGCCCGAATCCTTGAGTTCCTGGCTGAAAGTGCGCATGAAAGCGAAATTCGCCTGGAGGTCCTCCTTCGACCACTTGGCGTACCAGTCAAAAACTTCCTTCGTAACCGACATCATCAGAATGTACTTCATGCCTTTTTGCTCCTTTCGATTCTGGCGCCGGGTTGGCGCCTTTTCATGGTGTAGTCGGATCAAACCCAGGGTTCTCTACATCGCTCAAGGTTTTTTTTGCGGCTGCTCTGCCCAAGGGCCAAGGGCCAAGGGCCAAGGGAATGTTTCAGCCTTGAGGTTCCGTCGGAGCGCGTCGGGAGGTTAGACGGCAGTGAACATTAGCCACAACCACAGCAACTGCCAAAGTTATCGACCCGGCTGAGCAGATACTCGTCGTCGCAGCCGACCAGGTCAATCCAGTCAATTACGAGTGGGGCGCGATCAAGTGGCTGTGCGATATGAAAGTCACTCCGGGAAGCCTTCAGAGCATCGGTTATGCCTA
>JBOGOU010000629.1:0-2186 GCA_050748205.1 Pyrinomonadaceae bacterium
GTGATCTGCGGCTCCATGGCGATCAAGAGCTCGAGGGAGAAAACTTTGGTGGCCTTCATCATGACGCTCCGAGGTGACGAGCAAGCCATCGGCAGGCTAACACGAGTAGGATGAAGAGTTCACACATGACGTTACGACCTCACCCAATACTCGACCCCGCCGTAGTCGACGGAGGAGTAGTCCATCTGGAGATCACGCGTCGCTTGCTCCCAATCGATACAGTTATTCGGCCACGTAGCGTACTTGTTGATCGCCCCGATGTCCTCCGCGAGCTCTTGAGCGTACGTCTTGAAGTAGGTATCGCGAATCAAGCTGGCACAGTCCTCTACGTCCTCGCCTGAGACATCCTGGACGTTGAGAAGGAGCGAGCCGAGGGAGCCGAGCTCCGAGATCTCGTCCTCATCGATGTTCAAATCCTCCACTGATGAGACAAGCTCCTCTATCCGTTCGAGTACGTTTCGAGTATCGATCATGTCCTCACCATTGCTTACGTCTCTCATGTCCGTGTTACCTCCAGAAAGCTCACGAGGGGCGCCCCGTGAGCTTGCAGCAGGCTTGCACGCTAGTGTTGGCTCATATCGACATCCAAATCACCCAAGCCCAAAACGCGGTACCTAGTACAGCTAACACAATCGCCTCTCGTCCTTCCTGTTCATTCATACTTCACACTCTGGCCCATGGAGACGCGCTCGGGGGTGATGTCGGCGAAGAACATCTACGGCCGCATCGAAGCATTCTTCCGCGGTTGTTTTGTGAAACAGACAATACCAACGCCACCCATTACCCGTAACTCCAAACTGGTAACGACTATCCTCGCCACTGCCCCGCTGCCAAACACGGATTCGTTTTCCTGCCATTGACCCGGACAGGACCAACACGTCTCTCATTCGTTCCTCCTACATCGGGTAAACTCCGGCTCCACAGCTTCGCACGTGTAATCGCAGCCGTAGCGATAGGGCTTCGCCGGGATTCCCCGGACCAACCAATCCCGTCCGGGCTCGAGCGGACTTTTCAGCTTTTCGATACCGAACGAGCGTTGCTCGGCATTTGCCCGGGCTTGAGCGTGATCGTGGGCTTCGTTCCAGGTATGGAATCTCATTGGACGTTGTCGTCCTCGTTCAAAACCATGTCGAGCTCGGCGCCGGCCTTGCGAGTCTCTTCCTGGCAGTCATAGACGTGACCGAGTGTGACTCCGGGTTTCTTGCAAACCGGGCAGTGCTCTCTCCAGTAGGCGACGTAATCTGAGACCGGGTCTCTGGTGCTCATTGGTCCTCCATTTTGGCGCATGCCTGACAAAGAGTCCGTTCGGGTTTGTTCAAATCCGCGTCCGTTCGATGATCGGGAACGTCGCATGAGGAGCACGTATCCTTGTCGCACTCGAGGCAACTAGGCCATGCTTCATATTCGGGCGAACGCTTGCCACACGAATCACAAAGGGTAGCGAAGCGGACCATCATTTCGGCCATCCGTAACGATCGGGTAGCGCGTGAATCTCATCTTTTCGCTTCGGATCAGTGTAGTGCTGGCTCATTCGTTCCCCCACGGTGTAACATTGAATAGTTCGATCCACCGTCCCCCGATAACGTATCCTACACGCCTTGCATCCGGATCACGATACATTATCTCGGCATGCTTCCGATCTAGCCTTCTAAGCAATTCTTGTCGAGGATACTTTCCGAGTGCATGATACGTGGTCCCGTACTGATCAACTCCCATTACGTCCTTCATTCGTTCCCCCTATACCTCGTGGCCTTGACGAGGCAATCGTAGCACGTCCGAAGATTGCGTTTCAAGAGCTCGTCGGCGTGAGCAGTGAACGCCGGCCGACGAATCGACCGGCCGCAACTCGAGAGACCGGAGTTAACCCAATCGGGCCGTGCCTCATGGTAGCGAGCGCCGGAGGAGTTTCGATACCAGGTTGTTAGCTTCATACTACCTCAAGACTAATGCAAGGCCCATACCAGGCGGGTCTGGGACGCGCACAAACCCGCTTTGTTGTTGCATCTAAAGGCTTTAGTCTCGTAAGCCGACAATGAGTTCTCCAGCTCTCCGTTCGCCCACAGAGTAAAATGTACATACAATAAGTCCTTTGTTTTCAATAACTTACAGAATGCCGTTATAAGTCCTTTGTTTACATAGTGTTATCACTACGTAAATATTACATAGTGAGTGTAAATCTTACACTG
>JBOGOU010000630.1:0-7930 GCA_050748205.1 Pyrinomonadaceae bacterium
GGGGCAAGCCCACCTTCCTGACTGCGAGGTTCTCTGACTTGAATCTTTTCTTCTGATTTTGAATGGCTGTCAAACTTGAGCGGGGGCAAGCCCACCTTCCTGACCTGTGAGGCTTTTAGACTTGAGTGATTACTCCTCCAAAGGCACGTGAGAGTCGTCCTCTCCCGCCTCTTCAGCTTCTTCGAGCAACGATACGTGCTGCTGCGGCTGTTGCTCGTCCAGATCGCGTTTGATGGCATCGAGTATGCCGTTAATGAACTGCGTTGCTTCGTAGGTTGAGAAGCGGCGGGCGATTTCGAGCGCCTCGTTGATGGCCACTGTGCGCGGGGTTGGTTCGTAGAGAAACTCGTAAACAGCTAGACGAAGGATGTTGCGATCGACAATCGCCATGCGCGCGATGCGCCAATGTTCTGCTCGAGAGCGTATGCGTTCGTCCAGGGCTTGGAGCTCGTTGAGCGTCCCGGCAGCCAGTCGCGTGGCAAACTCGCGCGCCGGTTCTTCAATATCAGTGTCGCCCAATTCCGCCCAATACGTCTGCACCACCTCGTCAGATGGCGTTTCGGCAACATCAGCAGCAAAGAGCATTTGCAAGGCGCACTCGCGCGCCTTACGTCGCGAACCCATAGTATTTCAAGGATGAAGGCGGAGAGTTAAGAGTCCAAGCTTTAGCTTGATGTTTGCGAAACCAGCAGCCTGAAGGCTGAACTCTAAACTAATTGATCCTTCATCCGTCATCCTTTACCAAAAGCTTCCTTGTAGAGGTTTACTAATTCCACAGCCGATGTCGCGGCTTCAAAACCCTTGTTACCCAACTTAACTCCGGCGCGATCGATTGCCTGGTCAAGATTGTCAGCAGTGACAATCCCAAAAACAACGGGCACCCCGGTTTCCATTCCTGCCTGAGCTATACCACGGGCCACTTCGTTTGCGATGTATTCGAAGTGGGGAGTCTGACCGCGAATAATCGTCCCGAGACAGATTACCGCATCAAACTTCCCTGAACCAGCGATCCTTAAGGCCAGCAATGGAATCTCGAAGGAACCCGGTACTTTGTAGATCGCGACCGATTTCTCTGAGGCCCCCAAGCGCTCAAGCGCGTCGAGCGCTCCTTCCACGAGCCGCGAACTAATGAAGTCGTTCCAACGACTCGCAATAATCGCAAAACGAAATCCCTCGCCGTTTAGTCGTCCTTCGTGAGTAACTGGCTGCAACATTCTCCCGGAAATGCGCTTGTCGGATGAAAAGGCTTTCGCAGTATAGGGGATGCCCTTCTGACCATCAAGTTAACCCCCCAATTGCGGTATGTGGATTGTCTAGTAAAACCGCACTTGAGGACGACACTCAAGATTTTCTTCCTTTAAAAACCGGCGCCCGCTTTTCAAGAAAAGCTCTGGTGCCTTCTCGCATGTCATCTGTTCCGAACAAACTTGCAAAGAGTCTTGTTTCCAAAGCTAAGCCATCTTTCAGTGGTAAATCAAAACCACGCGTCACTGCTTCGAGGCACGCCCGAATAGCCAGTGGGGCCAGCCTGGCAATCTCATCGGCGAGCGATTGAGCATGACTGAAGACCTGAGCCGGATCTGTAACTCGATTGACAAGCCCAACAGCAAGAGCTTCGGCGGCAGAAAGACTTCCTCCTGTAAGCATTACCTCGAGAGCGCGGCCGTAACTGATCTGCCGCACGAGTCGTTGTGTACCACCGCAGCCTGGGATTACGCCCAGCCGGGCTTCAGGCAAACTGAACCGGGCATTGGTTGAGGCAACGCGCAGATGACACGCGAGCGCCAGTTCACAGCCGCCACCAACCGCCAATCCATTTATCGCCGCGATGACCGGTACAGGGTAACTCTCGATCTGTTGGCAAAGGTCTTGTCCGCGCTTTGACGTTTCCGCTGCCTCTTCCTGGTTAAGGCCGGCCAATTCATTGATGTCGGTGCCCACGCTGAACGCGCGGTCTCCCGTGCCAGTGAGGATCACCGCACGCAGCGCGGGCTGATTCTCCAGATCTCTGAATGCGTCGCTCAAAGCCGTGATCATCTCGCGCGACAGTGCGTTGAGTTTTTCGGGGCGATTCAGGCGAACGATTGCCAGGGAATCACTCTGCTCATAGATAATCTGAGACGTCGTCATTAATTGTAGGGGCGGAACTCCGTGTTTGCCCCACATTACATAGCGGAGGGGCGGACACAGAGTTCCGCCCCTACAAATCAAACCAGGTTCATCGGTGTCGGATTCTTGGGATCCGTAGTGTAGTCGTAGAACCCGCGACCGGATTTTCGTCCGTACAAGCCGGCCATCACCATGCGCTTTAGTAGTGGCGGAGGCGCAAAGCGCTTTTCGCGAAACTCGTTGAACATGATCTCGGCGATGTAGTAAGTAGTGTCCAGTCCCACAAAATCGCCGAGCGTGAATGGCCCCATGGGATAGCCCAATCCGAGCTTCATCGATGTATCAATGTCGACAATTGAACCCACACCCTCTTCCAGGGCGCGGATGGCATCGAGCATGTAAGGTACCAGCAGACGATTGACTATGAATCCCGTCCTGTCACCCGCTCGCACCGGCACCTTGCCCAGGCGTTTAGCAAACTCCACTCCTTGTTCGTAAATCGCCTCATCTGTCAGGATCGTTCGCACCACTTCAACAAGCTTCATCAAGGGCACGGGATTGAAGAAGTGCAAGCCAATGAAACGTTGCTGCCGCAAGGGCGAGGTGACATTCATCATCTCCGTGATAGAGATTGATGAGGTGTTGGAAGCGAAGATCGTATCCGGTTTGCAGATGCCGTCGAGCTGTTTGTACGTTTTGCGCTTTTCCTCGAGATTTTCAATGATCGCCTCGATAATAATGTCGCAGTCTGCCAGGTCCTCAAACGACGTAGTACCAGAGAGGCGATCGCGCGTCTGCTTCTGCTGTTCAGAAGTGATCGTGCCCTTCTCGGCAAACTTACCAAGTGATTTCTCAATCCCCAGAAAGCCTTTCGCGATTACTTCGTCTGAGACTTCACGGACAACGGTTTCGAACCCCGCGCTGGCCGCAACCTGCGCTATCCCTGAGCCCATTAGTCCACATCCCAACACGCCTACTTTCCTGATTTCCATCTCTCTCTTATCTCCTCGTTCAAATTAACTAAACTGGTGCCTGTCCACTTTGGGTCATCTCTAGAAGCTTATCGCGCCGGCGGATCCGTTAGACCAGCGTGAGTTTTTCCTTCTGTCTTAAGCCATTGCTCGTATTCGTTGGACCAGGCAAGAAAACCCGTTGTTAGCTCATTCTCCTTTTTTTGTACACTTTCCCTGTGCTCTGCGGGCATTTCCGTCCTCAGCTTCTTCGCATCAAGGAGCAACACCTTCAGCCGTTCTTTTAGGTCATCGGCCCTTTGATCAAGATGCGGCGCTGATTCGAGACCTTGAACCGCCGGGTCGATGGCCCTAGGGTCACCCTTCATCGCTTCGAGAAAAGTCTCCTGGGCCTTATTCAATGCCTTGGCGTAATTAACAAAATCATTTATTGGTGTTGCTGTAGGAGTACTGTGAGCGACACCGGCGGTGGGAAAATGTTGAGCCACCTTCGCAAAACTGAGCAACACAACTACTATTGCGGCAATCCGCAGTACCTGCCACGTGATCGCGACTCCGCTGCTTTCGCCGGGTCGACGATATCCCACCACGAGCGCCAGGGCCGCGCCGGTAAACAACCCTCCGAGATGAGCCGCGTTGCCGAAGAGGCCTCGAGCGATGTACCCAATGAACAGATTAATAAGGATCATTGGTAACAACCCCGTGCCAAAGGCCCGCTTGAAACCCTCCGGCAATTCGTGGCGGAATTTGATTCCAAAAACAAAAAGAACACCAACAAGACCAAATAGTGCGCCGGAAGCACCCGCGGCGGGTACGTCGGGATGAAAGAGAAAGCGCGCCAGGGGGCTCAGTGGAGTACTCGGATCCACAACCGTCAAGAAGCTCGCGACACTGGCTGCAATTCCCGTCGCCACCCAGAACACTATGAACCTTGCCGAGCCGTAGATCTTCTCAACATACGGGCCAACAATCCACAAGCTGTACATGTTTACCATCAGGTGCAGGAAGTTGATATGCAGGAACATCGGCGTGACAAAACGCCACCATTGATGTTCGTTAACGATCTTCGAGTTTAGCCTTGCACCATATGCGACTAATACCTCGCCAGGAAAAGCGCCCAAAACGCTAAACGTCATTCTGCTTGACTGCCACATCAGCAGGAAAACAAAGAAATTCAACACCAGTAGAATTATCGTGAACTTGTAAGGGCGCTCCAGAACTGCTCTGGCAAACCGCATCGTCTCGCGATCCGCAACGGGCTGCTGTCCTGCCGCAGTTCCCGAACCGGTTGCGGCGCCGCAAACCGCACACCGGCTTTCGCCGGCGCCAACGATGGCACTACAGGCGCGGCACATGCTGGGTCCAGTTTGGCCCGTTTTCTTTGTCTTAGTAATCAAGCGTCAAACGACAACAAGCGTGATGCTTTGGTTGAAGCATCACGCTTGATCTCTCAACACACTTAGTCTGGCTCAAAAACAGTGCAGGGCTCTTTCGGATCGGGTTAGCGATTGAATTCTTCCAAAAGACTCACCAGATCTTCAGCATGCTCCTCTTCCATTGCAAGTATGCCTTCCAACATTCTTCTTGTTGTTGGGTCGTCATTGCCGACGTAGTTAACCATCTCGCGATAGCTGTCGATGGCGATTCGTTCAGCAACGAGATCTTCCTTGATCATGTCGATGAGGTTTTGGCCTTCGACATATTCGGCATGACTTCTCATCGTCAAACCCTCGGGATTGAAGTTTGGCTCGCCTCCGAGTTGCACGATGCGCTGGGCAATCAGATCCGCATGTCCCTGTTCCTCATTGGCATGCTGAAGAAACTCAGCGGCGACACCTTCGGCATGAATGCCTGAGGCCATGAAATAATGTCGCTTGTAACGAAGCACGCAGACGATCTCGGTGGCCAGTGCCTCATTCAACAGTTTGACTACCGTATCCCGGTCTGCCGCGTACCCTTCGGTGACGGCACCCTTTTCAATGTGCTGCCGAGCGCGCTCACGCAAAGTCTTTATGTCTGTCAGAAAGGGTTTGTTAGTAACGGCTTTTACTCCTGGTTGATCAGCCACGGCTTTTGCTCCTGAAAATTGAATTTAGGGGAAGAGTGATATTACTCGCTGAACGAAGGAGGGGCAAGCCTAACGACTAAGGGATCCCGCTATTTCCACGGAAAGCAGGAGCGTTTTGCACCCCTAAACCGGTTCATCCGACACGGGTGACTCGCCGAGAAGGCACACTTGAAGCACCTTGCTAGTTGCAGTACTCTTCAGTCATGGCTACTGCCTGGGAACAACTAGCTGAAGAAGCGATGTCTCTACCAAACGAATCAAGGGCGAAACTCGCAGACCGATTGGTGGAAAGTCTCGATACGGATGATCTTGGCGCGATTGACCGATTGTGGACCGCCGAAGCAAGACGCCGGCGTGACGAAGTGCGATCAGGCAGAGTGGAACCCATTCAGGGCGAGGACGCTCTTTGCAAAGTGCGTGACTCTCTTCGCTGATGAGATATGAGTTTCACCCTGAAGCACTCCAAGACTAAGGGATCGAGATCCATCGTAATCCCGGGCGAGAAGCGCCGATCCGCTACTTGAACACACCCAGCGATCATTCAAATCCTAGCTTTGCTTTAATGATCACCTCGTTGGGAGCCTCGGTGTCGACAGCTAGTTCTAACGGCGCCCGCCAAATGAGCGTTTTAATCCGGCAAGTTCCCGTGTTGTCCTCACGACAATAAAAAAGCGTGAGCTGAACTCGCAATTCCGCCGCGCCGGGTCCAAAAGAATGAAAAGGGATTCGTAGCGGTAGCTGCAAATCCTTCGCGGTTTTGCGTACGTCTCCGTCGCGCCCTATCGCCCCGGTGACGGCATCGGAAACAAGTCCGATCTGCTTTGGTCCACCTTCAACCGAAACTCTGTAACGCTGTGGCGCCATTGGATTGAGATGATAACCGGCAGGCAACTCCACCTGGACGATTAGCGCACCATCACTTTCCGCACGCACACGCTGCTGAGGGAGCTTAATCTCTTCCGAGTTTGGTCCCGCCTCTGCATCGGTTGTGCTAGCCGTCAGGAGAGACGCAGGAGGCTGGAGGCCCTTGATCCGGAGCGTCGAAGTCTCCCGGGTATCAAGATCCACTACGCGGATCGCATGATTGTTTGTATCGGCAACGTAGAGCTTGTTGCCGGCGATGCTTAGCCCACCAGGTTCGTAGAATGACGAGGAAGTACCGTCGCTTTGGCCAGGCTTGCCGTTGCCGAGCAATGTCTTGACTGTGCGTGCTTCCGGGTCGAGTTGCTTGATCTTGTGATTGTAGGTGTCGGCAATAAGCACTTTGCTCCCATGAGCCAGTAGACCTAGCGGATGCTGCAAGCGCACGTCGTCGCCGCGCCCATCGACGTCACCAAATTCAAACAGGTCGCCACCAACGAGTGTTTTGACTTTGCCCGACACAAGATCGATTGCGCGGACGATGTTTGATTCACTGTCGGCGACAAAAAGGCTTTTGCCATCGGTAGTCAAGCCTGATGGCTGCGCAAAACCGGCCTCCAGTAACGGGCCATCGAGTCGTGCTTCGCGTCCAGAACCGGCGAACGTTGAGACTTCAAGCTTGTCGAGATCGATCTTCCAGATCTGGTGTGGTCCAGCCATCGCGATGTAGAGCGTGCGTCCCGACAGTTGCAAATCCCATGGTGAATTCAGATCGATCTCCCGCGCCGGTCCTTGTTTGAAGTAATCGTGGGATTGCTGGCCGGTGCCCGCGATTGTTTGTACCGTTCGCGCCTTCAGATCGATCATACGAATCAGGTGATTTTCCGTATCTGCGACGTAGAGCGAGTCGCCATCGAGGGCCATGCCCTGTGGACGGTAGAAACTTGCCTTGTCGAATGGGCCGTCTGCTGCGCCCGGCCCGCCTGAGCCGATCGTATCTACGAGCGTGCCATCGAGTTTTGTAATCACTACACGATTGTGATTTGAGTCGGCAATGAAGAGGCGGTCGCGTTTTGCGTCCGCGAGGATCTTTCCCGGAAACGCAAGTGGCAAGTCGCCCACCTGGGCGCGTTCCAAAGTGAGTTTGAGAGGCTCCTCATTCAACTCGCCTCGTTTGCGAAAGTCGGCTACGGTTTTTTCGATGGCCGCATCAATGACCTCGTAGTTCCCCTCGCCGGAGATCGCCCCGATCACGTACCCGGCCGGATCAATTAGCACTTGAGTTGGCCAGGCGCGCACACCGTAGCTTTGCCAGACCCTAAAATCGGCGTCGTTGTACACCGGGTGCTCAATCTCATAACGCAGGATAATGCGACGAATATTCTCGGTCTGCTTCTCGTTGTCGAACTTTGCCGAATGGACTCCGATAACAACCAATTGGTCAGCATGTTTGGCCTCGAGCTTCTTGAGGTCTGGAATGATGTGAATGCAGTTAATGCACCCATACGTCCAGAAGTCCAGCAGTATGACCTTGCCTTTCAGGGCGGCGATTGAAAGTGGCTTATCGGTGTTCAGCCAGCCACGACCGCCGGTGATTTCGGGCGCGCGCACGCGAGCCTGTTCTTGTGCGGACATAAAAGACCCCTTCGTAATAGTGCGAAAAGATGAAATAGCTACGATGGCTGACAAACAAAGTATCAAGCCAACTGCAGCTTTCGAGCTATTTGAAAGATTCGGCCCCAAACTGCCTCCTGGTAACTACGCGCCACATGAACCATTTGGTTTTGTTCATTCACGCGTCGCATGAGCTGCTGATCAATTGTGCTTTGCCTCAAAAGTCACGAGCCGCTGCCATCTCGGCTTTGCCGCCGGATGTGAGGCGTGGGCTCTGCCCCGCCCTAAGCAGGCTTTAATTAGTTTG
>JBOGOU010000631.1:0-1321 GCA_050748205.1 Pyrinomonadaceae bacterium
AAAAAGAAGACAGCTTGTAAAAAACAGAGCCCAGCGCTTACTCGATTCCATGAATCACCTTGCCACTACCATTGCAACCTCAACAGTTAATGCAAGACTGACAAAGTTGCTTGCACGTATAACTCACCCCTGCCGAAACAACGGCTGCGCAAACCGCGCACGTTGCAGGAGCTGCGGAGCCAAACAGTACACAATCTCCACAAACTGTGGCAATCGCGCCAGGAAGCGCGATTGCGACACAAGTAAAAAAGCATTCGGAATCAACGGTGCAAACCGGCCCCGGCGCTGGGCCAGGGACAATATTCGATGGTAGCTTTCCATCATCCGGGCACGGAATCATAACCTTGACTTTCCTTCCCTGAGTCAATTCACACATTCTCTGGGGTTGCTTATTGAACCCTAAGGGATCGGTGAAAAAGACTGGATTGTTTTCAGCATAAGAATAGAAATTGAATCCGCCGCGGAGTCGAGTCGGATCCTCAGTTGTAAATCGCTGAAGCTGGGCGTTGTAGTACCTTGCACGATAGAAGTACAACCCCGTTCCATCATTCTCGCGTCCGGTGTACTGGAATGAGTTGGACGAAGTTCCCGTGATCGTTGTCTTCCCAAACGTCTCGTAGCTGTAACTGACTGCCGTTGCTCCGGCAGCATTGCTCAGAGCAAGACTGCTGCCGAGTGCATCAGTGTGATAATACTCGTTGCCTGTGGACACTTGCCGTACAAATGGCTCATCAATCTTCCGTGATCTGACATAGCTCGCTCCGACGGCACTTCCGCCAATTTCCTGCACAATGTCGTTCCCGTCATAGAGATAGCTTGTCGTCACGCTGTTGATGGTCTTGCCGATCCGTCGCCCGAGCGCATCGTAGCTAAAGCTAGCAGAGAGGCCGGGGCCTGTCTGAGCGACCAACCGGTTTCTCGCATCCCAAGTATAGGTCGTGGTCCCGCTCGCATCCGTGCTGGTCGTCTGATTGCCGTTCGCATCGAAGGTCGCGGGTAGACTGTTGAACGCAACTTGCTCATTGGCCGCGTCATAGGCCGCTTGCACTGCCGTCGGAAGATTCGTGGCCGTGCCGTTGGTTCTCGCCAGACTGATCCGATTGCCCGCCGCGTCATACACATAAGATAGTGACTCCATGAGCCCCGAAGGGCCGTTATGTGTGATCGCCGTAACGCGTGACGCGTTGTCATAGGAATAGCTCATATTCGTCCCATTCGGATAGGTGAGGCTCGTCCTGCGATTCGCATTGTCGTAGCCAAGCCCCACCACCAGCCCGGCCTGCGCAACCTGAATCAGTCGAGAGGCCGCATCGTATTGATA
>JBOGOU010000632.1:0-3504 GCA_050748205.1 Pyrinomonadaceae bacterium
GGTATTGTTGTTGATCTGATCAAGCTTGGCGTTGATCTGATCCGCGACGTCTTGAATCGATGGCATGTTCCCTCCTTCATCTCAGGAAGTTATAGCGGAAATTTTGTCGGCGAGGATGGCTCTTGTGAAATCGTCTAGTAGTACATTTTAGTAATTCTGGATTAATGGCGATTAACCGTCAGAAATCTTCACAAACCGATGAGGTGCGACGGCTTCGATGGCCTGCTTTATGAGCGTTGGCGAATTCTTTGATAACGGACGAAAAGGTAAGCTGCCTTCATTCATGATGAGGAGTCCTGCTTTAGAGGATGAGAACAGGGCACACAATATTGAGAATCGGGAGAAAAGTCAAGCGCCTCGAATGACGTTTTCGAGCACTTTTTTTTTACGTGACGGAACGGGTGCCTATCGGGGCGCTACACGAGTCTTTTCCGAAGCTCCAGCAATAATTTCTTTGCCTCTTCAGACGAAAGGCTCTCAAGATTCGCATCACGAATCTCATCAACGACCTTCTGATTTGCCAAATCGAATAGCGATGTCTGGGCGGCAAGTTTTCTACGACCCGCTCGCTTTGCCGCTGCCGACAGGGCGTCGCTTGAGCGGTCCGAACTCTCTTCATCAGACCTGCCTACTGTCGAAGCAACAGCCGCACCTGCAGCCGCGGCTGCCTGCGCATCTTCAACTACAAGGCGACGCTGTTGCTCCGCAATCTGATCCTCTTCGGCAAAGACATCTAACTCGTATCGCTCGAGGCGGGCCAGGACCTCACGTGCGTTAGCCAAAACCCCAGGCGGCAAGCCAGCCAGTCGAGCAACCTCGATTCCATATGATTTTGAGGCACGCCCCCGCTCGAGCTTATGAAGAAAGACGACTTCGCCTTCCCGTTCCGTAGCCGTAATCTGATAGTTCTGGCCACCGGGCAATCGCTCGGCGAGCTCCGTCAACTCGTGATAGTGAGTTGCAAAAAGCGTCTTGGCTGCGTGTTCAGCCGAGTCGTGCAAGTATTCGGCAACAGCCCAGGCGATGGAGAGTCCGTCGAAGGTTGCTGTGCCACGCCCAATCTCGTCCAGCAACACCAGCGAGCGGGGCGTGGCGCTGTGAAGAATTGCTGCCGTCTCCGTCATCTCCACCATGAATGTTGAACGGCCTCGCGTTAAATCGTCAGATGCGCCCACGCGAGTCCAGATGCGATCCAGCAATGGCAAGCTGGCCTTTTCGGCGGGAACGAAACCGCCCATTTGCGCCAGCAAACAAATGATGGCCGTCTGTCTGAGGACAGTGCTCTTTCCGCCCATGTTTGGCCCGGTGATGATCAGTAGCCGGTCAGTTGAGTTGTTCATGTAGAGACTGTTGGGAATAAAAGGCTCTTCATTGAAAACTTCAATGACTGGGTGGCGACCTTGAATAATTTCAATCGCGTCTCCATCGTGCATGATTGGCCTGACGAAGCGCCTGCGCACGGCAGTCTCGGCAAGACATGCAAGCGCATCGATTGCCGCCAGGGCCCGTGCAGTTGCTTGAATCCGCTTCGATTCAGCGGCGATCTGCCTGCACACCTCACCAAAGAGCTCGGTTTCGAGTTTGGTGATCCTCTCTTCTGCCCCCAGAACCTTCTTCTCCCAATCCTTCAGCTCCGGGGTTGTGTATCTCTCGGCGTTCGCGAGTGTTTGCCGGCGCTCGTAGTTATCGGGAACACGCGACGCGTTGGCTTTGGATACTTCAATGTAGTAGCCAAAGACGCCGTTATATCGGATCCGCAGGTTCCCGATACCACTACGCGCGCGCTCTGTCGCTTCGAGCGCGGCAATGGTCTGCTTGGCATTGCGTATGGATGATCGCAATTCATCCAACTCGGTGGAGTAGCCTTCCCGAATCGTGTCGCCGTCATTTACCTTGGCGGGCGGATCGTCCGAGATCGCCTTGGCAAGCAGCGCGCGTACGTCTGTCAACTCATCAATGCTTTCACACAATACTTGCAATAGAGAGGAGTGGGAGTCGGAGAGTAGCGCGCGGAGGTTGGGAATCTGGTTTATGGACCGCAACATTGCAGTTAGGTCTCGGGGGCTTGCCGAGCCCAGGTTTATCCGCCCATTGAGCCGTTCAAGATCTGAGACTTCCTTTAATAACGCACGCAGCCTGTCGCGTTTCATGTGCGACCCGTGTAAATCTTCGACCGCGGAAAGGCGGGCCTCAATTTCTCCGCGTCGCACGCATGGACGCAGTAACCACGAGCGGAGAAGGCGAGCACCCATGCCTGTAGCAGTCTCGTCAATTACATCGAGCAAGGATCGCCCGCTCGTTCCCGCCAGGGATTCGACCAGTTCGAGGTTACGAACTGTGACCCCGTCAAGAACCAAGTGGTCCTGTGGTTCGAAGTAGATGAGATCCGTGACGTGCGCGGCAGCGGCGCGCTGAGTGTCCCGCGCGTAGCGGAGGCAGGCGCCAGCCGCGCGCAAAGCTTCGCGCTTGCGCTCGATACCGTAGCCTTCAAGCGACCTCACGCCAAAATGGTCACGCAGCAAGGCCGCACACTCATCTCCTTGCCAGAGCCAATCTTCGAGCGGAGTTAATGTTGTATTGAACTGTTGGTCGTGCGGGGACGCCGGGTCTGATTGGAACAAGACTCTTGGGTCTTGGCCGGGTGAGGGGCCACCGGGCAAGGGAAGAGTCTTCATCTGCGTCCTTCCCGAAAGCGCGCTTTTGATCAGCGGAGCCAGCGAAGCAGGAAAAAGCAATTCGCGAGGCGCATAGGATTCAAGGTGTGCTCGAATCTTCTGCCAGGCGTCATGTCCGGTCTCCTGCGTGGCCCGAAATTCACCGGTGGAGATGTCCATGAAGGCCGCGCCAATGGCCTCCCCGGCACTGCACACGGCGGCGAGGTAGACCGACTCGCGTGCTTCCAGTAGCTGAGGATCGATTGGGGTGCCCGGTGTCACAATGCGAACCACTTCTCGGCGCACGAGCTTCTTGGTGTTGGAAGCTTCTTCGGTTTGTTCGCAGATCGCGACCCGAAATCCTCGTCTGACCAGACGGGCGATATAGCTTGCGGCGGAATGATGAGGAACCCCACACATCGGAATCGGGTCACCACGTTCCTTGTGTCGGGCTGTAAGTGTGATTTGTAGCTCTCGAGAACCGACGACAGCATCGTCGAAGAAGAGTTCATAGAAATCACCCAGCCGAAAAAACAGCAGCGTCCCAGGGTGCTGCTGCTTCAGCTCATGGTACTGACGCAGCATTGGCGTTGAATTGGTGCTAGTCATACCTTAGTGAGGCGTGAGTGATAAAAACAGTTTAATCGTAAATGGTAAATGGTGAATAGTAAATAGCAGAAAGAGGTAAGAAATGGAAACTGGGGCGGTGGCGCGCCCGCCTCAAGATGGAACAGCCTTCAGGGTTACAGGAAAAATATTCAAGTCTAAAAATTTAGTTGAACAGGCTCAGGGTCATAGGAAGACTATTCAAGTCTAAAAATCTCACAGGTTGGGAAGGTGGGCTTGCCCC
>JBOGOU010000633.1:0-51828 GCA_050748205.1 Pyrinomonadaceae bacterium
CGATACTCCAGACACAGCGCCCACCGAATCGGATGAAACGGCTGGCAAGGGTCAATCTCCAACTGTTCGGCGATTTTATTGGGATGGAGTGCTTGCCGCTCACATACAAGGAGCTCGTGGCCACAACAGTCCAACGCCAGTCCGGATCCGACGAAAAGGCAGCCGTTCTCTAACTCAACCTCGAGGCCACACACTATTCCCCAGCCGAGAATCATCCGGTTAATCAACCAACGTTTCTCGTTGAAATATTCCTGCTCCGCCTTGAGGTCGCGAGCGCTCAGCATCTTGCCGTGGAAGTAGTTGTTCCGTTCGAAATACGGAACCTTACACACGTCGCATTGACATGATTGACTTGAGTCGTGTTGGTACATCATTGTTCTCCGTAGGAAAACGCGGACGCGCTTCTCGATCCGCAGTCTCGGCCAGCCAGCGTTGCATCAATGCCTAACTCAGGCCCATACGAAAACCCACTCAAAACCGAGCGCCCGAGGGACGAGTGTCCAATATAAAAAGGCTGGGGATCTTCGACTCTGAAGTTGACTCCGAGGACCATGTTTGGCCCGAGCCCCGCGCCGGAAACAAGGCGAATGTCGTAGCCGACATGAGCCGGGGAGTTCTCCCGAATAATGCGGTGCAAGCCGCGCTCATGCCGCTGAAACTCTTGCGCCGAAAGATCGAGCAGCAATGTGAAATGATTCGCAGCAGCACGAAACGGATTAATTGGAATCTGAGTGGTCCTGCTGATTCGGGACGTCCCAAGTGAAGCGGCTCCAAGAACTGTGCGCTGATCACGCGAAAGATCTTTAGTCGGGCGGCTAAAGACACGCGTATCAAGACCCAGCCCAGATCCCTGGCCAAGAATAAATGGGCGTTCTGCTTCGAACGACTCACGTATGAATGGCCGCTTTCCCGTCACAATCTCAATGAATTCCACCAAGCCGTCTGGCCTTCCTTTCTTTTGATAGAGCGAGGCTGCACTGCGGATCAGCCGTTTCTTCACCTGCGGCGACCAGTCTTCTTCGATCCCGAGGTCGAGCCACTGCGCGAGCCAATCAAGGAACTCCTTCGGTGTATGCTCCGGATCAAACACCTCCGGGATTCTTTCGATCGTCTTCTCGAGGCCACTGAAGACGGTTTCAAACATGGATAGGAAGCGTTGTAGGAATTCCCGGCTTGCCGGATCCTCTTGATAGACAGCGGGGAGGTACCGCAAATACGACAGACGCGGATAGTAGACGCGCATTTCACGGACCGCCGCTTTCGCGCCAGGGGCCAGTCCTGAGAGAGCCAGCTTAAGCCACAGATAACGCTTGGTCTCCGTACCGAACAGCATGCTATGCGACAAGCGCTGCCTGAAGTTGCTTTGCGACGCCGCATCTTCAGCGGCTTCATCAGGCGAGAACGCGCGTAACACATCCGGATCTTTCCAATCGAGTAAGGCTTCAAGCGTGTTAGTTCTTTCCTTAACAGGTGTCTCTTGTTTGATGATGTTGTCGACTGCACTTGCTAGACCCGCGTCGTCAGCGGTTGCATAAGAAACGTCGAGCGTGCCTCCAGCGTCGAGGTCCGCTACGAGGTCGAGCCGATGCCAACAATCGTTTCCTTCACCACCGCTGTCCAACGTCCCGCTATAAAAGACACCCTGGTTGCCGGCAAGACCTGTCTTGAATGAGAAGCGCGCCATTCCCTCAGGAGAACCGACGTACAAATCGCCGCCGGAACCGAACGTCATTCCTAAGGCTTGAGAGAGCGGGGTCACGTCACCGGTATTCCCAATGTAGCCACCGTCCGGTGAGAACTCATGCATAACTGGTGACGAGCCGTCGCATACGAAAAGGTTTCCACGCGAATGCACAGCTAGCAGTTGCGGCTTGAAGTTCGGACCAGCGTCGGTGAACTTCCCGATCTCGTCAGCAAAAGAGCCGTCAGGGTTAAACCGCAGGAAACCGCCTGCATCATTGTCAATTAAATAGATCCACCTACCGGTTGGGTCGGCTCCAATTGCAACTGGATCCGATTGATGCTCTTTGCGCGGAGGGGTGAGACTACTGCCATTCACGTCGTACGCTGCGATACCGTTGCGATCAAGAACAAAAAGACGGTCCTTTCCCCACGCAAAATCAATTGCTCCCGTTAAGGGGATTTCCACGATGATCTGAAACGTATCGGTTCGCAGAGCGATTAGGCGCGAACGACTCGGGTCGAGAATCCAGAGTCGTCTCATAACGCTGAGCATTCGGCCGAACGAGTGCCCCTTTCCTTCGGAGCACTCGGCGAGCGGAATCATCGACTCCACCAGGAAGCTGATTGGGTCGTAAAGATAGAGCTGGCAGTTGTCGCGGTGGATCCAGAAGATGCGGCCACAGTGATCTACGGCAAAGTTCTTAACAGATAGCGCCTCGTCCGCTTGGAGCACCCACTCCAGGAAGGTGGGTCGCGAGAAGAGAGCTACACCGCCACCGTTGAGCTGTTCGAGTTTGTAGCTCAACCCGTGATCCCAGTGCGAGGAATCACGAAAGATTTGTCGGCGGAACTCGATCGGTTTCATGCGTTCCTCCCCGAGTTCGGCTCGACAGTCAGATCGTGTGAACCGGCATAGACCAATCCGACCTGAGGAATCGGAATCGCTCCTGTCTTATCGGCTTTGATGGCAGTGTTCCCTCTAGCTGCGCTCAGCACAACGTTGGAGGCGAAGTCGGCACCGGTAACGCCATCCAGGATCGCGTAGACCTCGGAAGGAAACACCGAGCGCCCAAACGGCCAGCGTGTCGGGCAAGGTGATTGGATAGAAGCCTTGCGAACGGAGTCTCGATTAGCCGCAAGGATTTGGTCGGCCGGTTGAAGTTCGCCGTTGAGAAAACGATCCAAAGCCTTGCGCGCGCGCTCGAGCACCGCCGCCTGCCCCGCGCCTTTCAAAAGCCGCAGCCGCGCCGAAACCCGCACCTCTATATATATAGGACCGATAACGCGTAGACTGTCGCAAAGTAGCCGGCTCTGTTGCAGTTGCCGTTCGACCTTCCGTAGAAAAGGACTGGACGGTGCCTTGAGTGCTCCTTTTCGTCCCGGACGAACTTTAGGGACCGCGACTACAGTGATGCTCTCCGGCGCGGGACAATTGGTGATCGCTTTGGCCCGTGCGACATAGGCATTCGGCGTGGATAGCGTCAGAAATTCCAAATCCTTTAACGTCACCGCTCGCTGCGGACGGTTCAACAACGATCGGGTGCGGAGCTCCATCTCATCGAGGGGCTCGGGGTCGGCTCCACCGGTTGCCGGTTCGAGATTTGTCAAAGTCGCACCCTGTATTACGGCGTTGCGAAACTTCCACTTCAGCCCTTTCGCGACATTGCCCGATCTGCCGCTCGAAACTCGATACCAGATAGCCCGAACCTGTTGCCCAGGCACCGGGACTTTGCCATTGAGACCGTTACCGAACTCAACGCACCGACTGTCGATATCGAAGAGGTAATGTGTGTCCGTGGGGCTCGAGCTATCAAACGAGGACACAAGGCGCCACGGTTCGTCACCGACCGTGACGACTACCGGCTTGCGGCCGATCAGGTGGCTGAATTCATCGTCACCTTCCGACGGCATTGCGAACTCAGACTCTAACGCGTTCCCCGCAGTAGGCCCCTCCGCAGTCTGTCGAACAGAGTTGGAACTGGCCAACTCGAGGTTGAGTTCCGTGATTCGCTCGTAATCCGAAAGGCGGTTCGTGCTGGAAGCCGCGAGATGCTTGCGCAAACTAACCGCGAGCGCGGGCCGGCCCCTGTCGAGTTCGTTCGCGAGCAAGACCCAATCGGCGACATCGCTGCTGGTGATTGTGGCGCGCGGCTCAGGTTCGGGAACCAGGACTGGCTCCTTCTTTGCCAACTCAAACGACTGATCCGGCTTACCATTGCCCTGGCCGAGGAGCTCATCACGTACGGTCTCTTTCTGAGAGCAAGGGAGAACGTTGAGACTAATGCTACGGAGCCGCGGTTCGATATCGTAGTAACCTTGCCGAATGCGGGAACGAATCCAGTAAGGACCAGGGTCGGGCACGTCCGCGGGAACTGCGAGAGTGATCGCCCCGCTGTGCGAGAAGGCACTGGTCTGATCGTTCAGAACTTTGAGCGGTAACCATCGGTCGCCAGCGACCAGATACTCCCAAGCGAGGTCCACACCTGAGGTGTTTTCCTCACCTTCGGTTTGCACGAGCGGATCATCTGGACCACAGCGCTCAACCAGATCGTCCGCGAATACATTTGCGGTGAGACGGATCTCACGTTCCTCAGCAGGATAGAATTTATCGAAACCGAGCCTGAGTTCTGCACCTTCGCGCGCATCCTCACCAAACGCAAGAAAAGCAATTCCCGGTTTCGCGTTCGCTTCCGTTTGATCGACGCGACTTGATCCCTCGTGCGTGATCACTCGCAGAAGGCGGCTTCGTGTAAGAAACAAATCTGTGTCAGTCTCAAAGACGATCTCGGGGCCCTCCAGCGGCGTAAGCTGCGTCCCGGCCGGCATGAACGTGCCGGCGTTCAGAATGCCTTCGACCCGGACATCAACGCGAGCGGGCTTGCGCGGTTTTCGGCGAACGCCAGCGAGCCGTCCGAACACTTCACGGTGTCTTTGGCCAACACGATTGAGCTGATAGAGCTGCATCTCGGCGAGCCAGGCAAACAGCTCGATAAACGTCATGCCCGGATCGTGAGCGTTGTGATCCGTCCAGCGGGGCGCAACAAGCGGAATCAGTGAGCGCGCTTCTTCAACGAGATCCACCCACCGCCGGTCATCCAAATTTGGAATTTCGAGAGGCATCTTCTAAGCCTTCTTGATGGCCAGCTTGTGCTCACCACTCGCTAGTAACTCGTTCGGCCCGATCACCACACGATCCGAATCCGTTCGTCCGCGGAACTGAAACACCAGATCCTCTACTCGATCGATGTCGGCGATTCGTTCCAGCTCTGCGAAAACGTCCGACTTCGAAATCGGGCGTCCAAATTCCCAACCATTTCCTTCCGGACCACCGCGAACCGGATGGAGAAACTCCTCCAACCTTTTCCTTGCTTGCGTTTCCGCCGTCGCCGCCTTCTCGAGCGTGGTGACAAAAATGTTGGCTTGAATACCAACCGTCACGTAGTCCGGTGGACGCACGACGATTCGCTCGCCAGCGGCGACAACGCTGGGAGCACGATCACGCAGGTATTCCTTTACCGCGCGACGGAGTTCCAATGAAGGACACGGACGAGGATCGGGGGAATCGGGCACAATGATCAGGCTGACCCGTCCGCGTTCTTCGAGCGCCTGGTGGAGTTGCCTGGGATCACAAGGATCCGGCAGGCCGGTGTCAGTACGTATGAGATTTGTAGTGCCCAGACAACGAACCTTGGCGACCTGGCGAGATGCTTCGTGAGCAAGTTCTTCGAAATCCTCAACAGAAACTGCGCGGTCACGATGGCTTATGCGGCGCGGGCCAATGGTGAGCATCGCGTTGGTATCCGCTTTGTCGGACCCACCGCCGGCCGGTGTCGGGTTAAAGACCGATTCGATCCCAGCCACCGCAGTCGCGAGAGCTTCGATCTTGTTTGTCGCTACGTTTCCAACAACACCTCCTCCGGTGCGATACCTGAAGGCGCGGATGTTGTCGACGCCGGCCGTTGGAATGCGTCCGTGCAGCCCGTCACCGAATCTCAGCACACCCGCGGCGCGGTCGATCTCGTAGCAGCGGTCTTGGGGCCCGCAATCGAATAAGGCCTTAACTTCCTTCCAGCTAACCCAAGTTCCGCCCAGGTCGTCGCGATCAACAACACTGTCTTTGCCAAGCTCGCGTTCAATCCGCTCTCGCTCTTCAACTGACAGCGCTTCCTGGATGCGGATGTCTTCGTCTTCAAGCACATCGTCCTGTTGTAATGCGTGCGTTTGGCCCGGCTCACCGTCACCCGAACCGACAATCTCCTCAGTGATCGTCTCACCGTGAATTGCCCAGACTGTGTTGAGAAAGACGCCACGCAAAAGCGGAAGGGGATAATCGGCGCTGGCCGCCGCGACAGCTTTCGAAGCTTGGGTCGCATCCTTGGACACAGCACAGGGGTCCTCAGCTTGGTTCGTCGAGTGCGCGCATGAGGACCGAGTCCCGCAGTTACAGTCGGCGCATGTGCACTTTGATTCGTCCTTCGAATCACTGCGTGGAGGTTCGGTTTCGTCAATTAGCCCGGCGCATGGGTCCTTTACCGTCTCTTTCTCGCCGCATGGTCCTACTGTCTCGCTCCCTTCTGTTTCAATTTCGGCCAAAGCTCGATCAAGGCGCAGTGAACCCTTGATCCAATAAAGCGCTTCACCAAACCGACTCTCACGCGTTAGTTCTTCAGAGGCCGAGACCGTGAGGATTCCCTGGCGAGTGAGAGCGACGGTGCCGTCCTCAGCATCGAGGTTCTTCCATTTGCGATCTTTGCGGAAACTCCACGCGAACTCGGGCGGCTTCGTCTCATCGTAGTTTCGCTCAGTCGCATCGAGCAGCAGCCGCACCGGTCCCGTCTTAAATGTCTTATCGAAGCCGAAAAAGAGAGTGAACGATTTGTCCTCGAGTGTTTCAAACGGTGGGAAGTGTGAGTCTGGGGCTTCGCACGCCGCGGTCTGGTCGAGATACTCGAGATTGTTGAAGGTAAGGCAAGCCTCGGGAGAAGCGAGCGAAGCGTCATAAGAAATCCTAAGCTCCCGAACCTTCGGCGGGCGAAGGCTACTTTTCACGGATACGATTGTTTGGTTGGGAGGGTTCCCGTCGATCCTGAAAGTCTCACGGCCGTAGTCTCCGCCAATAAGTCGTGCGCGTATCCAAAAATTTTCCTGGCCAGCTACTTCCGTTGACTCAATCTCTTTCGGCACTTTGAAGATCACAATGTCGTTCTTTAGAAGACTCTGGGTTCCGTCGGTCAGTCCACGCAGCGAGAGCCAGCCGCTCCCGTTCCAGTACTCCCAAGAGAGTTCTGGAATCGTGCTTCGATCCTCGAGTGGCAGATGCTCCGTTCTGTCTTGAACGATCTCTGCGTAAAGCACAAAAGGATCTCCGCCCGTGACGTCGGCTGGATTGAGCGAGACAATCCCGGTCATGCGGCTGTAGAAGTCAAAGTTGACAACGTCACCGTCGACACGGACTTGCAGCAATTTTCCGGGTCTCGGATCTGTTGCAGGGTCGTTGTGACTGTGCAAGGCGAAGAGCTTCTGGTTTCCACTCCTCGCATTTCCAACTGGTTCGCCGCCGATTTCACATTGAGACATGGCGGTGGGGAACGCTGTCAGCGGATTGGTTAACCGGGCCAGTTTGAGTGCGCCATCATAAGAGATCACTTGGTCAGCCGGGCTGCCGCTGCCGGGACCCGAAACGATTTCTAAGTCAGCACCAACATAGTGGCCGTCGGCGTCGGATGCGACTTCCTCGTCCAAGAGCACAGCACGCCTACGGGCATCAGCTGCAACAGTGTCGCTAGTGAGTTCAAAGTCCCAGGTGATCAGAGAGTTCTCAGCGCTCGCCGAGATGACGTGAACTGTAGTAACAGGCGTACCAGGCGTGACGTTCACTGTCGGCGAATCTCGCAGCGACGGATCGTCTGGGCGAGAGCGAAGCTCCCAACGTGGTTTACCATCAGGTGTGTCGCCATCTAGCCGTTCGTACAACTGATTGTCGGCATCGCGAAGGAATATGTGTTTTCCTTCCTGCTCGATCGGTTGACCCGGTTGTTCTATGTACCCCGTTGGGGAGTGGGCCTCTGGGTTTGAGTTAATGCGCGGATCTTCAGTGGGCCGCCCAAGGTCTTCCCAGGAAAACTCATTGTTCAGGCGTGAAGTTGTATCGCACTCCAACAGCTTCCATTTCTCCGTGCCCTCCTCGAGTCCGAACACGAACACCTTTGCGTCAGTGCTGGGTCCAAAGGGCTGAGCGAATGGTCGTGAGATCGCACTGAAGTGAACGTCACGTGACTTCAACGACAACCATTCCGGAGGGCTACTGCTTCGCAGCGTAAACCGGTGGACTCCGCCGTTGCCGTTGATGAAAACGAGAACGTCGTTGTTTGCGCGAATCACAAACGCCGGAGAATTTAGGGTTACACCTGGCGGCGCTCCATGTCCGACCCAGCTCCCATCCGGCTCGCCTGCGTTCGTAATAGCTCTGGAGTAGAGCTTGCCATCGCCAGCGACGGCGAACACCCGAGCGAATTGTACAAAGGATCCTGGGAGGATTACGCCCGCGGGACTAAACAGAACCCGATGGGGCGTTGGGCCGGGCGCACCGAGATCCTTCCATAAGGGATCCGAACCGGGCGGGCGATGCACCCAAATCCTATTTGGCGGACCATCTCTCGTTAGCGAATCTTCGGTGTTGACAAAGACGAATATGTTGGGACCTTGCGCGATTGCCGACGGAACTGAGTCCTCGACAGGAAGAAAGCCAGACCCTTGCAGGCGCTCGAGAATGGGCTCGTCAGCAGGATTGCCTAAATTCTCCCAATCTCCAGATCCGGTATTCAAATGGTAAAGCGCGCGCCGCAGTCCGATGGAGTACGCGTGAAGCTGGTCGACCCCGGTTATGGTCGAAGAAACTACCGATGGTCCAGCTAGCGTTTGCAAGTCCAGATCAAAGTTCAGAGTGACGTTTGCTTCTCGTTTAGAGAACGCCTCCTTACTAGCAACGTAAAACTGATCGAACTGACGCGGCTCTGTACCGAATGGCAAAAACCCGACGTCCGGTTTGACTTGAACGTCTAGCGGAGTGGCGTTGTAGAAACCCTGGTCCGCAAGGATACCGATCGGCTGGGGCGGAACGGTTGCAGCAACAACCGGAGTGCCGACGCCGACACTGATCGTTTCGATTTCGGGGAGTTCCTTGGGACCAACTGGCAGCTTCTCTTTAAGCTCCGTTCGAATCCAACGGCTCTCGCGTCCCCCAACCTTTCGTGGTTTGATCTCGAGATCCTTCTTCTTCACCAGCACAACTCGACCACTTGAACTTAGTCCCGCAGTGCCATCGGATTTCACGTCTAGCAGCTCCCAGTGTTCCTCGTCCTCCGGCGTTTTCGTCTCATCCTTGGTCCAAAACTGCCAGACCAAGTCGAGCGGCTGAAGCGTTGTCTGCGCATCCTTCAACTCGATCTCAAGTGTGATTTCGACTTCCTCTTTTACAGTGAAAAGAGTGTTGTGACCGATATAGAGTATGTGCTCCTGCCGATCGATGCCGTTGAAGACTTCGAAGTTCCGAATAGGAACCACGATCGTGCCCTCAGCGAAGGTCTCCCTAACTGGCTCGTAAAGCGTGACGAAGTTTCCTTCATCAACTTTCTGAACAACCTTTTTTTCTTTGCACCCAATGCGAAGAAAAGATCCCGGTTCCAATTCAGTGGCGTGATTCAGCTGAAGACGGTTCGATCCAGCAGGCACGAAAGACTGAATCTCATAACTCAGCTCCGTCGGCGTACGAGGCTCTTGCTTCAAGAAGCCGGGCGGTGGGCTAAAAATCAAATCCTTCAGTGGGTCAACGCCGTACGCGGCTATCAATACGCCGGGTATCGCCACCAACTCGCCGGTTGTTTCGAAAGGAATCTCGTCCTCTTCACCCGGGGCTGTGACGCGGGTGCCTGACGGCACTTTAACGGCTTCTTCCAAACCCGACGCCAACCGAAACGTGACGGCCGCTCTAGCAGGACGCGCCGGCAGCAACGTGATTCCGAGCTTGTCGAGAAACGCAACAAAGTTTTTTTGAGGAGCTTGATCCAGGCGGACGGCCACTATCTCTGCAAGTTGAGCGAAGATCCTCATCAGCGCCACACCCGCGCCCTGCTGATCGGAAAGATTCAAGTCTGGCGTGTAATGAGGTGCAAAGCGTTGAAGCTCCTGAAAGAAGCTTTCAACGCGTCGACCATCGACTGCAGGTGGAGAAATCACGCTAGCCTCGCTCCTTAATGTAGAACGGATAGACCAGGTTCAACTGGTTGTTCGTTCCGCGTATCAAGTAATCGATCGAGATGCGCAGCTGCCCGTCTACTCCTCCGTCAGACAAAGCATTAACTCGCGTGACGTCGATCCGCGATTCAAACGCCGCCAGTGCTTCTCGAACGTTGTTCTCGATCTCTGTCAGATTCGTCGTGTTGATTACTGAAAACACGAGATCATGAATCCCACACCCAAAGTCCGGACGCATCACGCGTTCTCCCTTGCGCGTGGACAAGATGATCCGAATTGACTCCTGAATATCCCGTTCGTACTCCGAAAAGCGAATAGTCCCTTCTTTTTCGTGGAGACGCACCGGGAAGCTCCAACCACGTCCGAGATAGCTTTTCGGGTCCAGCATGGTTCAAGATTTCAACCGATTAACACCGTCACCTCGCCGAGCAGGATGGTGTTAGGCGGAGCCTCCGCGACGAAATCTCCTTGACGTGCGGCGGGCAGATTATTAATCAGGACCGTGGGACTACCCACTGCGACGACACCACCTACATGCGGAACAAGTCCGTTGAATAGTGGGCAGGCATGAAAGTCTGAGCCCACTCGCCACGCCGGTTTGTTTCCAATAAGAACATTCACACTTCCCGGACCTGGAGCCAATGGCGTACCGTGGCTTGTCGGGTCTCCAATGCGCGCCGCCGGTTGGCCCATCTTTCCTCCTAATTAATCTTCACAAGTGCCCCTTGGATGGTCAGTGTTCCAGTCGCCTGAAGTGTCATCGACGCGTCGGCTTTGATATCGATCACCTTCGACTGAATTGAGATCTTAGTCTTGCTCTGAATCGTGATTGATCCTGGAAGCGACTTGATCTCGATCTGGTTTCCCGTGTCGTCGCTGATCAAAATCCCATCGGGATCCAGGCGCACCGTGCGCTTGTTGTCCTTGAGATGGATATCGATGCGGCCCTGCGCACCGTCGTCGAAGACGATTTCGTGTCCGCTGCGTGAACGAATCTTCCGGATATCATTCTTCCCGTCGGAATTCGTCTCCGGCGGCGGCTCCTTGCCATTCCACAGCGCGCCAAGTACGTAAGGGTGCTCGACCCTCTCAGCGTCACAGGCGACAAGCACTTCGTCTCCCACCTCGGGAAGGAACCAGATTCCCCGGCCTTTGCCAGCCATGGGGACGGCCATACGGGCCCAGTGACTTTCGTCGGGATTCTCGCGCCAGGGAAATTGAATCTTTACGCGTCCGAGCCCCTCAGGGTCGCGGTTCTGGGCCACAACGCCCACGGATACGCCGCGAATTAGTCCCGGCTCTCTACCTTCTCCCATTTCGCGATCGATCAGCATCTCATTCATATTGTCGTGTCTCCGACTTCAAATGACGTTCGGTATCCCGAAGAGTCCACCGTGTGCGTAGTGTGGTGAACATAAAAAGTCGTGTTGAAGAACTCTCCAAGCCCACCCAATGTGATATTGACATTAGCCTTGAGTTCAGGAATGCCAAGGCTCTCGCCGCGACCTCCTACGAACCCCTCGGCGCGGCGTTTTAGAATCGCCCGCGCGCGCTGGTCAGCCTCTTGTTGGCTGAAAACGGGCTCGCGAACGCGAAGCTTGGCTTCCTGCTTTTTGCAGACTTTCGCGAGGTACTCAGCGCCGCTCGATCGCCTTGGATCCCGCCCAGGCTCATCTCCGCTCCTCGCCCGTCCGACGATCGGTTTCTTAGTCTGGATGTTCCACCCGTGAACCTCGACTTCAGTAACTTGATCGGAGAGCTTGATTTCCGGTGAGAAGCTCAGGAGACCGCGACCCCACTCCAGCTTGATGATCCCTGTTTTGTCGTTCGCGGGCTTCCGGAAAAACAGTTCCTTCTTATCGGTAACGAAAAATTCAAAGCCGTTGCGTTGAGCAAGCTTCTCGACGAATCGTTCGGCGCTCTCCTGACTTCTTACAATCGTCGGGTGGATGGCTTTGGTATCCTCGACTTTCGGATCCAGGTTGTATTCCCTGGCAATGTCGCGCACTGCGTCGCTGTCCTTCTGATTTGGCCAGTTTTTGGACCCCGTCCCTTTTGTTAGGCAGTAAGAATAGTCAAAACCGCTGACCGTCAGTTGCGGCAGGCCAGAGGACGGAAAACTTGTCTGCAACTCCGTCACGATTCCCATTAGCAATAAATCCAGATTGCTACGGTCTCCATAACCCATGCGAATCTCCACAGGGGCACCGAGTTTAAAGAACTTCGGCAAGGTCTCGCCCTCGGCCGTTAGAAACTCACGTTTGGCAACATCGAAGCCATTGTTGATAACAAACGAGAACCGATCCGCTCCCACCAGTGTGTTGTCCACTTGGACACTTGTGAGTTCCAAATGCAGCTCCCCGACCACACTTTTGCCCGACACCTTGACGTTGCACGCCGGCGCATAAAAGTTATTCCGGGCCTTCTCAATTTGCTCGATCGTTGTCGCCATCCGTTTTCCTCAAGGGTGGAAGCCTGATATCTTGTCCCGGTTGAAGCAGTCTCGGGTTGTCGATGTCATTGGCGTCCGCAATCACACGCCAAACACTCGGGTCGCCGTACTCAATCGCCGCAATCAGACTTAGTCGATCCTCCTCTCCCAGAAGGCGGTGCTTGGTCCAATCGGAAGACTTGTTCGGGTCTGGACCGAGCTGCTCTTGAATCGTTTTGTACTCCTTAAAAGTAACGTTGAGAGTCGCTCGAACAGGCACACCATTTTCTAAAAACATTGTGAACCGCTGGCTGAGGCGTTCGATCACGGCGTTGAAAATGAGTTTTCCCCAGACAAAGCGGACCGGAGGCGGCGCATGTAGCTCTGGATCGATATCCAGAAGCCTTGCAATTTTGTCCGTCTCATCACGAACATTAGAAGCACCTTTGTTGGTATAGGTGTCGAAGAAAAGCTCCATGGTCAGCGTGTCGGCATCGCCGTTCACAAACGAGAAGACTGGATTCGATAGCCCCGGCAAAGGCGCGCTGGCGAATTGATTCCCTTTCTCAAGTGAGTACTCCGCTGGATTAAAAATGACCTCTGCCTTCTCATCTTTGTAAGAACCAAACAAAGCCTGTATGGAAGCAGTTGCGCGCTGTTGCATACTGTCCTCTATTGCCCGCGTCGCTCACGTTCGACGCGAATCTTGCGTTGGATGTGCCGGTAAACTTCCTCGCTTAGCCGGCCGATATCCAACTGTGGCTGCACAGGTTGAACGCTGGCCGGCGGACGCGTTGGCGTCGCCTGCTCTGGTGGTTGTATTCGTTCCGTAGAACTGGACGCGGGATTATTCGCGAAATTTAGCCAGGCGGATTGCGCGTAAAGCCGAGATCGCCCACTATCCAAAGAGTCCCTCCCGTCCGCATCTGTTCGCGCACGATGGACGAATCGCGATTGGACGGGTGCGGAGGCACGAGGCATCACCTCGACGTCCGCATCTGTTCGCGCGCGATGGCCGAATCGCGATTGGACCGATGAGCGGGCTTGAGCTGTCGTCTCGACGTTCCTGTTTAAAGCGCGCGCGACTCCGTTACGCCGCGAGATAACTTGCTGCGTTGCGGCGGCGTCGAATGCAGGCGGCAGCAAAGAACCACCCACGGAGATCCTCTCAACTCCTTGCATCGGCTTCGCGATCCGAAATACCGCCGGTGCGAAGACGTCTCTGTCGACGAAAGCAGTGTGAAGTCGGTTCTTGGCAAACGTCTCGGTGAACGGACGAAGGGTCGCTGGAATACGCGTGCTCCGGTCGGGAGGTAGCGACCGGTCGGCAAGGACAGGGGCAAGTGTGCGGAGGTTCGCGGGCGAATCCCAACGTCCTCCGGCGGCAAGTTCCGATGCCGAGTGTCCGCGTCCTCGTCCTTGCCGCCCGGGCGCGATTCTGCCCTGGTTTCGCCCGGCTTCCGATGAAGGTCGACGACCTATTGGGTTAGACCGCAGAGTCGACGAGGTGTTTGTGCTTCGCGGATTTCTGCATAGCCACTTCAACTCTTTGATCACCGAAGAGTTAAAGGTTGACTTTTCAAGCCTGATGCGAGGCCCATACGCATTAACAAGCCATTGTGGCCAGGAAAGCTCAATGTGAAGACTCAATAGATAAGGAGAGACATCGGGCCGCGGAGGAATCCGAGCCTGGCGAGAATCTATCGGGGACCATAACCGGAGAAGTACCAGCGGTACCCGAGCACGCAGCAAGCGACCCCTGAATTTGTGTCGCTCCAGGATGCGCTTCCACAACGGTCTCTGGCCCAGCTTTAGTATTTGACTCCGGCGATTCATCCTCTCTTGATCCCGTTGTGAGCGAACTCGACGTTTTCCACGAACACCGCATTCGTGGAAGCATTGAGTTCAGTGCCTGACCACTTCACCGGATATGCCTTCTCAAAGACCCAACGCCACTTCTCATTGCCCAAGGAATCAAGCAGCACAACGTTCACTTGCCTGCGCTCAATCTTGCCGTTTATGACGTCCTGGTGCCATTGCCAGAGCTCGGTCGCATCTGCAATGCCCCGGCGCAACGACAAGTTTTGGTACTTCGTCACAGTCGCAAGCTTGTGCGTATAGTCATTGAGCCCTCCCTCACGAAAGTCTTCTGTTTGGACCTCTCGTTCGATACCGGTCACCTGTGAGAATCCTCCAACCTGGAGGCCAAGGATCTCGACGCGAAAGCGAAATCCATCATAGGGGTCGGAGTCTCTCATTGAAGCCTCTTGGAACTAGACATCGAAAATGTTCTTTTGCTCTCCATTAAGGCTGCGGTTGATCTTCGACACTTCCGTACACCACCGCCGCCGTTCGTCGTGAGGGAGATCCATAATCTCGGTCAGGGGCCAATGACAGTAATAAGCGATAAAGGCCATCTCCTCGTACAATTCCTCCAAGGGATAGCCCTTTATGCTTCCCCCAATTCGTCAAACCTCACCTCGAAGCTGTGTTCACACTTTGGGCACATCACTGATGCCTTAAGAGCCCCGTCGCCGTTCAGCTCCTGGTAAACTGATTGCAAGTACGACAGGTCGGAGGCGTAAAGCCCCTCGATCACACCAGGGTGAACATCTGCAAGGCTACCCAGCTTCCTGACGACACGCGATAGAAGGATGACTGTTAAGTAAGCAGGATTCTGTTGCACGCGTGGGTCTTTCAAAGGAAGGATCTCATCGGCGGCCGTTGCCAGCCGCATTACTCCTTCCTTGTGAAGAGTGCCCTCGGCACACATGTAACCCTTGGGAAGTGTGAATTGAACTTCTGTTTGAAAAGGCATAAATCGCGTACCTCATGCGTCCGAATGATCGTCACGCCGTCCGCTCAACACCTTCGTTGACCAGTTCCATCGTCTCGATCGAAACATCATTACCCTTGGCGGTTAGATCCATCGGGTCGTATTTGATGGGCCAGGCGTCGGTGATCTGAAAGCGTGCCTTGTCCTTGCCTTCTTCATCGAGCACCACAATTGCGACAGTTTGTCTCTTGGTCTTTCCCGCGACGACGTCTTTGTACCAGTTGTACAGATCCATTGAGTCGGTAATGCCACGCTTGAGTGTGACGTTGCCAAACTTGTTCAGGCCGGGAAGCTTCCGCACGTGCGTTGGCTCATCGCCCTCGCGGTAATCGATCGCGTCGGTCGAAATATCGAAACCCGAAACCTCGCTGAAGTGCGCTTCGCTGATACCTCCGATTTCGAGGCGGAACCGAAAGTTTCTTAAGGGATCGTTTCTCACTTGCATCTACCTCCGTTCTTCTCGCTATCAAAGGTTAGAGCTGCACCGAAGTCGCGCTGGCGGTCAGTTGTGCGATTCGGAAGATCACAAATTCTGCTGGCCGAGTGGGCGCGATACCAATGACTACGATCAACCGGCCGTTGTTGATGTCGTCGTCGGTCATCGTGCTGCGGTCGACTCTGACGAAGAAAGCCTCCTCTTCCGTCGCCCCGAAGAGCGCCCCTTCGCGCCATTGGGTGCGCAGGAACTCAGTAATCGTCTGCTTTACTCGTCCCCACAGCCGGTCATTGTTGGGCTCGAAAACAACCCATTGCGTCCCTCGGAAGATCGACGCTTCGATGAAGATGAAGAGACGCCGCACATTCACGTACTTCCACAGTGTGTTGTCCGAGAGCGTTCGAGCGCCCCAAACGCGGCGTCCGCGGCCCGGGAAGGCTCGAATCGCGTTGACTCCACGTGGATTCAGCACCCCCTGACCACCGTCGGTCACCTCGAACTCGAGTTCCAGGGCGCCGCGTACGATTTCGTTAGCCGGCGCTTTGAACACGCCGCGTTCAATATCCGTGCGCGCGTAAATGCCCGCCACATGTCCGCCCGGCGGCACGAACTTCCGCGCGCCGCTGTCAGCATCGAAGACCTTGATCCAGGGGTAGTAGAAGGCGGCGTACTGGCTGGGACGTGAACCAGGAGGTTGCCCGCTGCGAGGGTCGATGGTCCCTATTTGTGCCTGTCCTTTGGGAGCGTCGAGCACGAGGAAGCGGTACTTGTCGTTTTCGCAGTGAGTCATCAATGTCTCAGGGAGATCGGCCACCTCAAATGCGTTGGGGGCGTAGATGATGGCGACCTCCTCGAACGGAGGCTCGTCGAAAGCGGCGAGTCCGGACCGTTTCAGATTGTTCGCTGGTACCGGCTCAGTCCGCCCTTTGTAATCGTCAAGGTCAGCGTCGTCGCCATTCTCTCCGCCTTCCAGAAACGTCAGGTCGCCGGGGGCGGGAAGATCGTTGCCAGGAAGTTTCGTAAGCTCAATCAGCGACGAAAGACCGTTGGCGACTCGCTTCTCGACGAAATTTGGAGACTTTTCGTCGAGCACCAGATCGTCAAAGTCCTCCGTTAACTGAGTCTGGGCCTGCTGTCTAAGCTGATCCCTCGTGGCTATTACTTCCGCCTCGGTCGATGGCAAGGGATCAACCGGGTCTTCCGGTAGTGTTGCTACGCTCCAATAGTGGACTTGCAGTCGAAAGCCGGTCTTCTCGGTAGAAGCAGCCTTTACTCGAAATGCCACACGATTACCCCACGCACCTTCACCGACGGCCTTGATCTCAACTGACCCAATCGTGGCCGCCGCCGATAGCCCGGCCTCCTTATCCACGATGCGAGAGATGAAACACCTCTTCCCGCCGTTGCCGAAGAAACCATCGACGGCATAAGGCAGAAACTTCGTGCTGTCGAAGAAGCCTCCAAAGAGCCGCTTGTATTCGGGAAAGCTGGTAACGAGTTGTGGATACGTTGGGCCTCGCTCGGTCTCGCCAAGGAAGCCCGCCGTACTCGTAGAAACGCCCTCAATCGGTTTGGCGCCGATTTCAAACTCTTCGATGTATACTCCGGGAGTCAAATACTCAGGCATGATTTTATCTCCTTACCGACTGGTGGCAGCGGGTTTGCCCACCGGGTTTAGCGCGCTCTTGAGGTTCTTATCGAGAGCTTTCACGGCCTCCTCGACGTTCTTCTTGATGAGTTCCAGGTTGCGTTTTGCGTTTTCGACTTCATCGCTGGCTTTTTGTGCATCCTGCTTCTTCTTGCGAGCAAAATCCCAAGCGCAGCAAATTAGCGTTTTCAGCCTGTCTGGTGTGATCTTAGAAGGGAGCCAGTCGCCGGGGTCGCATCCAAGGTGCTCCGGCGGCGTCTCACTCTTCTGAGAGGCACCTTCGGATCCCGCACTCTTCTTCTCGCAGCAGAATGGGAATGGAAAGCACCTGCAAAGTGCGGGAACAAACTTCCAATAGAAAAGGTAGAAAGCCCACTTATGACTCTCCGGGTCTTTGTCATTCAACGCCTTGGCAATCTGGTCCTTGAGGGTCTCCAACTCTTTAAAGCGCTCGTCCATCCATTTCGGTAGGTCTTTAATGATCGTGAACGCTTTGTCGGCCTTCTGTAATTCCTTCTCCGCCTGCTCTTTTTCCCATATGAGCTTGGTAACTTTAGTCAGCTTCCCGTCAAGGTTTTTCTGACAACATTTCGCCATTTCGAGCTTGCAAAGAACGTCGTTGATGGCCTTCTTTAGATTATCGAGGTACGCAGGATCGTATTTGCTAAAGACGGTCGAGATGTCACGATGAAACCCCTTCAGGCAGTCTTCGCGACACACAAGTTTGTGATGCTCGGCGTTGTACGTATCGTAGATGCTGTCGTACTTTTCGATTAGGTCCTTCAGTTCCTTCTCGCGTTCTTGTCTTGACTTGATGTCAGCTTCAATTTTTGCTTTCTCGCCTTGCTGAGAAGAGATGCACTTTGTGAGGGCGTCGAGCTGCTTGCTCAGATCGGCCGAGGTGCAGTCGATATCATTATCGTCACACCCGTCACCCGGATCATCGGGGTTGGGAATCAGACCTTTGCAAGGATCGCAAGGCACGCACGTACCTTTTGGATAACTGCCGCAGTCCCACTCCTCGCAGCATTTCTTGTTTTCAGACTCGCACTTGCATTCGATTTTTCCCCATTCCGTTGTGCAGTCGGCAGAGGCTGCCCTCACGCAAGGATCATCGACCTCATCCCAGGTACAGCAACGCTTTTTACTGCCTGTACAACACGGATGAGGGGTGCAACACTCTTCCCTTATTGGTGGTGGTCCCCAGCGGGGCTTCGTATCGCACGGATCGGGACAAGGTTGCGACGGTGGAGGCGGCTCGTAAGGCTTATTACCGTATTCCCCACCCGGGTACTGTGGTTTATGTTGCTCATAGTCACTCATCGCGTTTCTCCTCTAATTGGAGCGGTCACATTCATGTCAACCACTCTGGCCGGTTATGCTCCCGGAAATTCGATTTCGTCCATGGATTTCACTGTGCCTTCCTTGGCCATATGCTCGATGGTCGTGTGGGAATGACCAGGAATGTCGAATCGAAGCTGAAACTTGAAATCCTTGAGGCCGGCCGCGGGGTCGTCCTCGGGCGGTGTGCGTGGAAAAAAGATGATGAACTCTCCTCGCTCGTCGGTCCGTTGCCATAGTCCTTTGTCCACGGAGTCGAGCGTCAGGAAGATCTGTGCATTCTCAATGGGCGATCCATCACTGGCTCTCACAATTCGCCCACGGGCAAGCGTAGTCAGCGCTTCGAATGGATAGGATGTCCGCGGCAGAAGCTTTACCTGCACGGGGTTCCTCTTCAAGGGCTCCGCCGGAAGCGGAATTGGATCGAACGGGAACTGCTGCTCAGCGTCGAAGTAGCGGCTGCGATCGTTTTTTAGAGGCCGAACCTGGACCGTGTAATTCCCCGCCGCCAACTTCAGGTCGGTAAAACAGTAAACGCCCGAGCGAGCAGCGATGGGCTCAGCGGCGACGTCCTTGAGTCGCACTTCCAACGGCACAGGCACGCGGTCTCCCGTAACAGCGTCTCTCGGATCGACAACTATCGAAACGGAACGTTCGAGGTTATCGGATCCGTAGAAGACAGGTGTTGGTTGGAAATCAGCCATGGTTTGCTAGGTCCTTGCGCCTGATAGTTCCGCTCCACGCTGCCCATGTTCGTGAAACTGATCGACGACCGGCGCAGACTCTTCCTGTCTCGTTGATTCAATCGGCACGGGAGTCACGAGATACGTCACCGAAATCTCATAGGGCGTGTCCGGAAAGACACTCCAAATACGCGTCATGTCTTCCATCGTGATCGGGTTGAGCGTGAGTCTTAGAGTCGCGTCTTCTGTCAGCCCCTTGCTCGGGTCGTCGGCACGCAGAAGTGAGCCCTGCAACACCCCGTTGTCATAAAAGACCCTCATCGCCCGGCTGAGCGCAGTGTGCGCTTCCATCAAATTTGAGCTCCCCGAATGCGCGGTCAATAGGTAGTAAAGGTCAACGGTGAGGGGCGATCGGATCTCGATCAGTTTGCCGTCAATGGTGGTCGTTAATGCATGACGGCTGGCATTCTTGAAATCAGGATTTTCGAGCACCTTATACAAGAAGAGCGTCAGACGGTTCGCGCCTGGGTGCTTGGGCGACAACAAGTCGATGGCGACGCCTGTTAGATTCGTCTTAAGCAAATCCAGTAACGTCTTACTGACGTCTTTGATTGTTTGGTCGTGTATCTCAGCCATTTGTTGTCGTTACGCCGCGGTAGCCGCAACTTGCGGCCCTGCAAAATCGCTTTCGTCGTACTGCTGACCGAGCTTTTGTAACTCTCGCTTCGCAGCGTGCAAGAAATGCTTCATGGCAATCTCACCGCCGGGCTCGTAGGCAAGCGAAGCCGCCCCAACACAAACGTTCATGATCGACCCGCCGGATACGCGGAGCCGTTTTGCCAACCGCGGCAAGTCGACATCGTCCGCCAGGCGAATCTTTGCCGGCAGCGAACCACGCCAGATCTGCAAGCGCTGTGCGTACTCCGGCATGGGGAAATCAATGCTGTAGCGGATGCGCCGGACAAAAGCCTCATCCATGTTGGTCTTTAGGTTGGTGGCGAGGATGGTAACCCCGAGTCGCTCTTCCATCTTTTGCAGAAGGTATGCGATCTCGATGTTGGCATACCGGTCGTGGGCTTCTTTCACGGCTGAGCGTTTGCCAAAGAGAGCGTCGGCTTCATCAAAGAAGAGCATCGCGTTGGCATCTTCGGCTTGCTCAAAGATGCGATCCAAATTCTTTTCGGTCTCTCCAATGTACTTGCTAACTACTCGCGATAAGTCGATCTTGTACAGATCCAATCCGAGCTCGCGTGCGAGGATGCCCGCAGCCATAGTCTTCCCGGTGCCACTCGGTCCGGAAAACAATGCGGTGATTCCGCGGCCGTAAGGTAATCGTGACGCGAAGTTCCAATCTTGAAGCACTCCGCTAGAGTTCTGAATTGAGGTTTGAAGTTCTCGCAGTTGACTGAATTGCTTCTCGGGCAAAACCAGATCGTCCCAACCGAGTCCGCTTGAGACCTGAGTCGCGAGCTTTGCCAAGCGGTGACCGTACTGCTGCCGGCACGCACTATAAAGATCCTCCAGTGTTAGTTGCGCGCGTCCGCTTTGCCAGAGAGTCTCAATGCGAGCCACGGCGACCGCGTCATGGATTTGACCGGGCGACAGAGAGAATATTGCGGCGAGCTGATCAGCGACCTGATCCGGACCGCCGAGCTCTGGGTGGAGAACCTCATTAGCGAGCTCCTGAATCCATATCCGACGGGCCACGCTCTTATCCGGTAAATCGAGTGCAATGCGCTGAAACACGCCATCACGAAAAACTTTTTCGGGTGACCATGGCCGTTCTCCGATCAAGAATGTCACCGAGGACGATATCTGCAGCGCATGCGCAATGGCCCTTAGACCGTTTGCGGATGGACCTTCTTCGTCCACGAATGGATCTACGTTTTCCAAGCAGAGCGCTAACGGTTGCAACATCGATTCGCGAGCGAGCAGATTAAGCATTTCTTCGAAGGTCGCGGGCGGAAGGGCCATAAGTTTCCCGACGTTCACCCGTAGAAGCCGCAGGCCGTATTTCTCGCACGCAGATGCAACCAGCAATCTTCGCCCCGTGCCAGAACGTCCGTGGACCTGGACGACGACATGTGGCGGCGCACCACGAGATCTCTGTCTTACGTCGCCGACAAGCTTGCTCAGTCGTTCAACTACTTCGTGAGGTGGCGCGACGCGAAGCACATCCGGTTCCCAGATGCGAGTCGTGGCCACTTGCTCCAGTTGTGGTCCCAAATCGTCCAGCCCCAGCAGGAATCGTGCGATCCGGTCATCAAGCTCGATCCGCCGGCCGAAGGGCGTTGACGGCTCACCCTCTTCACGTTGTGCAACGCGAAGCAAGCTCCAGCGGCGCAGCGGGCGGGAAGTGTCGAAAGCCCTCGCTGTTTCCCATCTTTGGGTCTCGCCAGGGCCTTCGTACAACCGCAAGAGAAGCTCTAACGACGGGTTCTTTCGGGTCGCGTCGTCTTGAAGGAACGCGTAAGCCTTGCCATAGGTATTACGATCGAGTTCAAGCGCAAGGGTCGCTAAGACGCAGAACTGTTCGAACGGCTCGAGACCAAACTCTTCGATCAAACGCACGAAAGGAGGTGCGTCAGGTCGTCCCAGGCTGGCGACGATTCTTCGTTGTATCTGCCCCGCCAGCCGCTGGCGCCGCCGGCGCAGGTCTTCTCCCTGCCGTTCGTGCGCGGGAGAACCGCTCTTCTGCAACAGGGCGCGCACTTCGTCCGGCGAGATAGCCAGCCCTTGCATACGCTGGACACTCTCGTCCCAGATCGTCGATTCGAACGCCTCGACCTCGGCCAGGAGGGCCAGGTCCAGAGAACGGAGCTGATCGTCGAGACATTCCGAGTTGGATGAATACGGTTTGACCGTTTCTTCATCGGGTTCAGGCTCTGAAGGCCGAAATAGCTCGATAACGTTGCGGCTGTCGCCGCCGCTGAGGAGGGCGCTGCGTATTACTGACGTCAGGTGAGCGACTCCTGCATTGGCAATGCAGATGATTGCCTCGCGACCCCCTCGGGCCAATCCGACTACTAATGGAGGGTTTTCTTCAGTGAAGAGCTCGCGACAGACCTGGGGCAATTCCAAAGGACCTACTTCACAGATCAAAACCTCTGCTTTTCGCCTTGCGATGGACTCTTTCAGGTTGGCTTTCTCGACCTGACCAACGAATTCCATGTCGGGCTGCAGGTGGGTGATCTGAACGAGGATGTCCTCTAGTATCGCCGACTGCACTTCACCGATCGCCACTCGGATCCGAGTCATGAAGGGCCTCTCCTCGCCCGCTTTTAGGATGCGCGACTGGAGATGATGTCATGACGGCAGGCTATTTTTCGTGAGCACTCAGATTCATTTTTGGTCTGTCCGAAGATCTGAATCCAAGCGGTATTGGACTGCGGCGGGATCTAGGAAAATGTGTCTAGATTAACTTGCTTCGAGGTGGAAATCGCGGCTAGCGACTCTGGCGGCCGCCTGACTGCGACTTTGCACGCGGAGTTTTTCCAGGACGGAATGAACATGATTCTTAACAGTAGATACCGAGATTCCGAGCTCGCGTGCGATCTCTTTGTTGGAAAGCCCTTGGGATATCAGACGCAACGTTTGAATTTCCCGGGATGTGAGCCTTTCCCCGACAGGGCTTCTGTCCGGACGACGCCGAAGCTCACGCAATAGCCATCCCGTAATTTTTGGCGAGCACCGCACTTCGCCGCGCATTGCGGCAAGGATGGCGGTGTAGAGCTGGGCGAGCGATGCATGGCGAGGCACGTAGGCAGAGATGCCGGCTTCTGCCCAGGCAATTATCTCCGTTTCCGTTTCTGCTAGAGCTACGGCAACGATCCGTACGTCGGTAAAACGGGAGGCAAGCTCACGTACTTCAGTTGCCGTCTCCTTTTCCGAGGTATCGCAAAGAATGAGGTCTACAGGTGTCGCTTCGAGTAACTTCTTGATCTCGGCGAAGTTGCGTGCAATTCCGGTGACCGAGACATCGCCGCGACTACCCAGGTATTCAGCCAGGCCCTCAGCATAAAGACGTATAACGCTTAGGATTGCGACTCTCACTGCCATCGTTACACCGCCGCGCCATGACCGTGCCGGATCTTGGCTGCGGCAACTGATCGCGGCAAGCGATCCCCCATCTCTCCAAGAGGCGTCGACCGCGTTTCATTCCTGAAAACACGAACGCAGCCACCCGCCGAAAGGATGTGCAAAGGTGAAATCCTTACCTCACGCGAAGAGTTTTTAAGCGGTCGAAACTGCAGCTGCCGAGGGGCCGTCTCGGGTGCGGCGGTCAGGCGACAGCTAGACTTGGCTTCGGTCCTGAACACTTTTGCTGACCGAACGCGGTGCCTACAGTGAGACAGGCATCACTGGATGTGAGACGGGTCTCTGCACATTCTCTCGTGGACCTCAAGAATGCGAATCTGAGGACACTGGACCACTCAGAACCGCGCCAGACGAGGGTGGCGAGCCAGTTTGATCAGCTTAGCACGCGCATAGTACGCCTTTCCTGGGTGGACTTCAATAGAGGAGTCCACGGTGGTTTACCACAACTCTAATCAGTACGCACATGTCACAAATCTCGCCGCTGTCTTGTCTTTAAATCATAAGGGCGTGCGGAAAAAGGAGGGTGTTTCAGGCGGCGGTGTTGAGGCCGCTAGAAGTCGCATCCGCACCCGCAAATGCATTTGTCCACCCCGCGTTCCTTTGGCAGATTAGCCAGCTTTATTTACGTGCTGCTTTGTCTCCAACGCCATCTTCCAGGAGGCTGAGATGAAGACTAGACTAACGACTTTGTGCCTTTCGCTCTTGCTGCTCTTTGGTCCACTGGGGCGAGCGGTAGTCGCTCAACAGCCATCCGCTGATGTTGAGAAGGCGACGAAAGTGAAATCTGAGGTCGCCAAGCGGGTCACCAACAAAAAGACCAGGGTGAAGATCAAACTGCGAAGTGGAGAAGAGTTAAAAGGGCGCATTACCCAAGCCGACGAAAGCCGGTTTACGGTAACAGACGAGAAGACAGGCAAGCAGACTGAATTGACCTACACCGAAGTTGCAACAGTGAAGGGTCGCGGTGGCTTGAGTACAGGTTGGAAGATCGGTATTGTGGCGATCGCAGCTGTTGTCGTGGTTGGCGCAGTAATAGCATGGGGCTTTACGATATCGATCCTTTTGAGCACGGAATTCTTCGGTAGCTATGAGTCATCTCGAGCTCTTCGCCGAATACCGGGCATATCTCTACGCGTTAGCCTATAGCACGTTGGGTAGCGCGATGGACACCGAAGATCTGCTTCAGGAGACCTTCCTGCGCTGGCAGCAGACTGCGCTCGGCACGATAAGATCACCGAAGGCCTTCCTCGGAACTGTGCTGAGAAACCTATGTCTGAATCACCTCCTATCAGCGCGCGGGCGCCGGGAACAATGCTTGGAGCCATCCGCCGAGCAGCAGGCACATAATCGGCTCTACGATCCGGAAGGCGTTGAATCCCGCAGCGAGTCGCTAACAATTGCTCTCCAGATCCTAGTTGAACGTCTGCCTCCCAAGGAGCGCCTTGTACTTTTGCTGCGTGAAGTCTTTGAATACGAATACGAAGAGATAGCCGCAATCATCAGAAAGAACTCTACCAACTGTCGTCAGATGTTCTGACGCGCAAAACAACATCTCACCTCAGAATCCCTCCGTTTTACAGCGTCGCCAGAAGAACTCGCCAGACTTGCCCGCCAATTCAAACAAACTTCCACGAATGGTGATCTTGAGAGTCTGATTGACGCCGCAGTTCCGAGGTGGGACTAAGACTGGCGCGCCAAGTGACAAACCTCTCCGGCAAACGACGCGAGCAAGAAACCATGTTACCCATTCACAGTCTGCGGCCACGTTACAACGCGCCAATCGTTACACTTACAAGGTTGAAGATCCCAAGCGCCCTACTTCCTGTTCTCAAATAGCTAATTCCCCTCTCTTCTCAATCAGAAAATTTGACGTGCCAGTTTGACCGTGCCCATCGCGGCCCTGACAAAAGGCCGTTCCTTTCGCGCTAATCTTGCCACGAGTTGAGCGCCTGGTCTTACCACCTTTTGCTCAAAACAGGCGTTTCTTGCTAACCACAGCAAGAGTCGCCAGCGGGCCACTTCTTTTACTTCCCGCGAGGAGTGGCAAGTTGAGGCATTTTTAAGCAAGTCTTGAAAAGAGTGGGCCTCATCTCTCCCCTAGAATTCATGGCGTTAGCTCGCTCTTTGCGAGCGCTGTATTTGCAAGTGAGTAGACATGGTGAAGTAACAAGCCTCAAGGCTGGTTCCATATTTCTGATTAGAGCAAGTGGTTAGCTTCAAACCGCTGGCTCTTAACAAGGGAGAACTTTAATGATTAGGAATCTAGCCAAAGGTTTCTTGGCGCTTTGCCTTTTAACGGTCGGTGGAGGCGTCGCTGCCAACGCCCAAATTGGTAGCGTTGTAACGATCCGCGGAAATGTCCCATTCGCTTTCATGGTCGGAAATACCACGCTGCCAGCGGGGAAGTATGAGATAAGGGGCCTCAACGATAACAACCCAAACGTCCTTGAAGTTCGGAGTGTCAACGGACGCACGACTGTTTTCGCCGATACGGAAAACGTCGAAGCGAAGGGCGACCGGATCGCGAACAAGAGCGAACTCATCTTTGACAAGGTAGGAGACAAGTATTTCCTGTCTCAGATCTGGCCAGCCGGCAGCGCTTTCGGAAGTGAACTCATGAAATCAAGAACGGAGAAGAATCTTGAAGATGGTGGCATGCGATCTGAGAGACACTCCGTTGTTGGGATCCTGAAGCACTTAAGACATCACAAGAGGTCCTCTTAAACGAGAACACTCTTTGACTAAGGGGGGCCCAGGATGGCGCGCTACGACCTCGGCCGACCGGAGTAACTCGTGCTTTCCTGGGCCCTTTCTCTTGAGTCTTCTAGCTGCGACACGAGTGGTCAAAAATGAGCTGATCTTGTGACAGCCGAGTTGTGGAAATGAACGAGCCGATCATGCTGAGCAACCCGCAGCATGATCCGCTTGGTTAGAGAGTCGAAGAGTGGTGTAGCTCATGTCGTCAAAGAGGCCGCATCGTTTCTTGCTGTGGCCGGACCTTGATTGAAGGATCAGTCTGAATAGTCCGATAACCGTTAGACATACACCGACTGGCTGGTTTCATTCTGTCAGCGCCTCCTATAACGAAAGGCCATCGCTGACCGCCGCAGGTCGGCTGCCCGTTTTAGCTTTGTGTCACTGCTTGCGGACGAGCCATTGACATTTGCCATTAACGGAAATATTGTTCGCACGGTTCACTGTGTGTTTTTCTGCTGATGAGAGCCTCTCTTGTTAGCCTCACACTACCTCGAGCAGCGCGTTCGACGCTATTCAATCCACGACCAAATGTAGTAAGGAGAAAAATGGAAGACGGAAAACCTCAACCTACCGACCCTCAAAAGCACGACCTCAAACAGCGGCTCGAAAACGACCTCGCGTTAAAGTTCTCGCTCCTCAAGACAATCAAGTTTCTCGAAGCCAGCGAGTACGCGCTCATACAGTTGATGATCGACAACAAGATCTGGATCGGGCCAGTTCCAGACGACCCCGGCGGTTCGGGCGATGTAGAATGGGGGCCAATTCCATACTGGTTGCATAACCCCCCGCAGTTCATTCTGGACTACATCGAGAGCAACGATATTTTAAAGGATGCGTGGAAGATTTTGGAATTCTTCCTCCCGGCGCGCATTGATAGCGCAAACTACAATGCGCTAGAGAGTACAGCCGCGCAACAGGGAATTGTCGCTGCTGACGGCACTATCTATGGCGATAGCCCGTACGAGCAACTTGACCCCAGGTGGCTGTTTTCGCTCGCTGATTACCTGATAGTCGTCACATTAGGCGACATGGCTCAATTCAGTGATAAACAAGTTGCCCCCATCCCGCTCAAGGATAATCACGGGCAGGTGAAGATTGCTTTGGTCGGCGACTGGGGAACAGGTGCGTTTACGGATGGCGAGGCCATCAGCATCATGCAACAGATTATGGGCCTCTCCCCTGATTACCTCATTCATCTGGGCGATGTTTACTATGCCGGGACGGCGGGCGACTTCTTACCCTTGAACGAAGAGGCGAATAACTTTCTGAGCGACTGGCCAGGCGTTTCGCAGCTGCCGGCGGGGAACAGTTTCATGCTCAACTCTAATCATGAGATGTATAGCGGAGCTAAAGGTTATTTCAACATCGCGCTCGCGGATGAACGGTTTAGCCAACAAGCGGGCACCAGTTTCTTCGCGCTACAGTATGCCGGGTGGACCATACTGGGGCTCGACTCCGCCTATTACTCCTCTTCGGCTATGTTTATGACAGGGAGCCTGGGCACAAATGGAGTTCAGTCCGGTTGGATACAAGGTCTGACGAGTGAGGGTCAAAAGCTCTCGCCGGATAAGGTGATCGTACTGACACATCATAACGGCCTGAGTTACGATGGCTTGGTAGAAGTCACGCCCTACTGGGATCAAGTCAGCTCGGCGTTGAACGGTGATCCGGCGGCTTGGTACTGGGGCCATGTTCACGACGGAGTAGCTTACAAATCGCCGACAGTTACCAACCGTAAAACACTTGCTCGATGCGTAGGGCACGGAGCTGTCCCTTATGGAGATGCATTTGGCCTGGCAAGTTCGGTTCAGGTGGATTACTACGCACACACGCCTGCGCCATTGCCCCTGCGAGTCTTAAACGGCTTTGTCCTGTTGACCATTGATTCTAACGGAGTGGTCACTGAAGAGTTCTACGAGCAGGGCAACACCAGTGTCAAATATAGCAATCAATATAGCTGAGATTGAGGCACAACGCCGGACGGTTGAATCGTCTGCGCTACCTCAAAGAAAAACGAAGGAAGCTGAGTCTAATGAACGCACTTTGCGTTATCTGGTGGCGCACTGACGACGACTGATTAACTACCGAACTCGGGATGAGCAGTCGGCTGACTTAAGCCGCAATAAGATGCTCCCGCACAGCGAACTGGATCAGTTGGGCGCTCGTCTTCAATTGGAGTTGCTCCATCATCTGGTATTTGTGGAAGGCAACCGTTCGTGCTGCGATACTGAGCACGTTGGCGACCTCTTTCATCGAGCGACCCTCTGCCAGAAGCTGAAGCACTTCCCGTTGCCGTAGCGTCAGTTTGCTGCCGCCACGGTGTACGGGGCGTTGAATTAATACTCCGATCATCCCTTCTGTGATTTGCGAAGTGACGTAAGATCTTCCCAGTAACGCCTCCCGAATTGCCTGCAGAAGTTCCGAAGCGGCAGAAGTCTTCAGTAAGTAACCAGATGCCCCCAGCCGGAATGCCTCGGCAGCGACGTCCGCGTCCTGATTCATGGTTAGGTAGATCAATTTGACATGCGGTACCGAATCTCTAATTAGACGGCCGGCATCCAATCCGTTTAAGAGCGGCATCGAGATATCTAAAACGATTACGTCTGGCTTGAGTTCCAATGCGGTCTTGAGCAAACTACGACCATCGCTGACTGTCCCCACAACGTCAACCTCGGGTTCGAGAATGCTCTTGAGAGCTTCCAAAAGTATCGTATGGTCATCGGCTAGTACGACTCTGGCTCGTTTCACGATCAACCTCCACCGCTTGCGTTAAACAATTGAACCTGTGGGCGTTGCAACATCTGAAAACTCTTGTGCCGGGATTTGTTTGGCAAGCGGAACGCGAACATCGATCGTTGTGCCACTGCCTGGCCTCGATTGAATGGAGATCTCTCCACCAACCAGACGCAACCGCTCCTCCATGCTGATGAGGCCGAGACCCCCTCGACTCCTTGCCGAGTTGAGATCGAATCCAATACCCCCATCAGCTACGATAAGATTGATTGCTTCATCGTTTCCCACCAGGCTAATCGACGAGCTTGCTGCTCTGCTGTGTCTCACGATATTTCTCAGGGCCTCTTGCGCAATCCTGAAAACACAAAGGGCTACGTCCTTGGGTAAATCAGCGGGGACATCACAATGCGTAAAATTCAGTTCCAGGTCGTGGCGCTCTTTAATCTCGGCGCAGTAGCTTTTGAGCGCCACCACGAGTCCTAGTTGATCCACCTTGGAGGGATGTAGTTGATAAGATAGCCGTTGAACGTCCGACGAAATCTCTTGAGCGAGTGCGCACAGCTCGAGGACTTGCCGCTGAACCTCTCTCGCCTCCGGATTCTGGTAGAGTCGCTCCAGATCAATGGATAGAAGGGCCAGCCTCTGACTGAAATCATCGTGCAGGTCTCTCGCGATGCGGCGGCGCTCTTCTTCATGCGCTGTGATCAAGCGGCCGCTCACGTCTCGCAGCCGTTCATCTACAGCGCGAATACGCTCACGCATATACTGTTTTTCCTCGCAGGGTTCTTTCCTTGACTGGTAGTCGAGTTCTTTTATGCTCGTAGCCATAACCTTCACACGTGGCTTTCAAAAGGTGTGTTAACAGGTTCTTCGTGCCACACTCTTCCCGGCACGTTAAGAAAATTCGTTTCGGCCGAGATCATTTGTGACATCTTCCTCAATATTTAGAGATGCACGGATGGCCCTAAGTAGCGCATCCTCGCTGAACGGCTTCTTTAAGAAATCAATCGCGCCGGCCCCCAAGGCCCGGGATTTCGCCTCACCATCATCATGTGCCGAGATGAATATGATCGGAATGCGGAAACCAGCGGAGTTCAGATGGCTTTGAAGTTCGAGTCCGCTCATTCCGGGCATGCGCACGTCAAGAATCAAGCAGGTCGTGTCACGCAAACAGCCTGAATTCAAAAAATCCTCCGCCGAGCTGAAGACTTCGGTTCTTAAACCCATACAGTCCATCAGATCGCTTATCGCTTCGCGGACTGATTCGTCATCGTCCACAACTGAGATCCAGGGGAGACCGGATACTTCGTTCTCCCATCTCTGCAATTCGCTGTGCGGAGCGTTGTCCATTTCTGGAGCACAGTAGCAGCGCATGAGTTGAGAAATCTATTATACGGAAGTAAACAGCTACTATACTTTGGTATGGGTAGTTACCTACTTTGTGGCGGGAATTCCCAGTTTTTCGGCCATTCTGACCAGGTCAGCAAAAGAGTCGGCCGTCATTTTTTGCATGACTTGATGGCGATGCTGTTTGACTGTAACTTCACTGGTGCCTAATTGCAGGGCGATCTGTTTGTTTAGTAACCCGGTGACGACCAAGGCGAAGACTTCGCTTTCCCGCGGAGTCAGTGAGTCAAAACGGCCCCGCAGTTCGGCAGTCTCGGCTTGTTCCTGGCGCGCAACGCGGTCGCGGCCAAGGGCCTGCTGAATCGCATCGAGCAGATCCTGGTCGCGAAAAGGTTTGGTTAGAAACTCAACTGCTCCAGCTTTCATTGCGCGTACTGTCATTGGGATGTCACCGTGTCCGGTGATGAAAATAATCGGTGTATGTATATTAGCGTCTGCCATTTCGCGCTGCAGGTCGAGGCCGCTCAAGCCTGGCATCCTTATGTCGAGCACCAGGCAACCAGGCACATCGGAGTGGCGACTTTGCAAAAACTCCGGCGCCGACGCGAACGTCTCAACGCGCAGGCCCACAGACTCCAGGAGATCTTTGAGGGCTTCCAGGATCGATTCATCGTCATCGATGACGAATACCGTTGCCTCTGCTTCTTTCATGACCTACTTTTGTCGCTTGTCGGCAAAGTGAACTGGAAAACTGCGCCCTGCGGTGAGTTTGGGGTAGCCCACAGCCGTCCACCGTGTGCTTCTATAATAGAACGGCTGATCGCCAGTCCCATGCCCATTCCATCCGGCTTGGTCGTAAAGAAGGGATCGAAGAGTTGATTGAGATTAGCGGGCTCTAGCCCCACACCCGTATCTCGAACAGATACGAGCAGGCCATTCGCTTCGTCCTTTCCTGAACTGACCAATAGCTCCCGTGGTCCCGATTTGAGTCTACCCATGGCTTCCACACCGTTAATAATCAGGTTCAGAACCACCTGTTGCAATTGAACTCGATCTCCAAGCACGAGCGGTAGGTCGCTCGAAAGGTGAGGCTTCAAGAAGATCTGATTTCTGTCTACTTCGCTCCGTGCCAGGCCGATTACCTCAACGATGACTTCGTTGACGTCCAACCAATCCTTTCGCGGAGGAGCGTTCTTAACGAGTGCACGAATCCGCGAGATGACCTCACTGGCTCGATTGCCATCTTTGATAATACGTCCGATGGCCTGTCGTGTTTTATCAAGGTTGGGCGGTTGGCCGGCAAGCCAGCGCAAACAAGTATTACTGTTGGTCACAATTGCGGCGAGAGGCTGGTTCACCTCGTGGGCAATTGAGGCTGTAAGCTCGCCCAAAGTCGTGACGCGAGTGACACGCGCAAGTTCTGCCTGCGCTTTCTGCAGTGCTTCCTCTGCCCGCTTTCGCTCAGTGATGTCATTGTTGGTCTCCAGGATTGCGGCGGGCCGGCCTTCCTCGTCTCGTTGCAAAGACCATCGGCTCGCCACTCTGACCTGGGTCCCGTCGCGCCTCGTATGCACGATGTCTCCCTCCCAGCGACCTGTGTGGAGCAACTCCTCATTTATCTCTTCGAGCGGCGCCGGAAAGATAGTCTGCGTAAGTTGATGAGAGACCTGTCCAATGGCTTCCTCTCGATTCCAACCGTATAGCTCTTCGGCGCCACGATTCCAGTAACTGATTACGTCGCTCATGTTACGCACGAAGACGGTATCGTGGGTGAGATCGAGCAGGCCGGCCTTTTCCCGCAACGAGTCCTCGGCTCGCCTGCGCTCGGCGATCTCCGACTGTAACTGCTCGTTAGTCAGCGTGAGGTCCGCGGTTCGTTCTTGAACTTTTATTTCCAACTCATCACGCGCTTGCTGAAGCAAGTTCTGCGCGCGTTTCCGTGTCGCGCTCCACGAGCTGACAAGCAAGGCCGATGCAAAGAAGACGAGGAGGTGAGGAATATCAGCGAATCTCAGGTTGTCACCTGGATGCAGAAAGAGGTAAGCAAGGGCCAGAGTCGACAACAAGGCCGCTGCCAGGCCCGGCCCGAAGCCGCCAAACCAGGCGCTCAATAGGATGGCCAGAAAGAAGACAGGCGAGACAAGAGCATCGGGACGCAGGACGCGTGTAACTACAAGCGCTCCTGCCACGCTTGAAACAGCCAGGCAGTATCTCAGGATGACAGATGATGCCGGCGACGCGGAGGTATCAGACTCCGACATTCTATTCCTCAATGAATGAAACTATCACCTCATTGCAGTATAGGAACGGCCCTGCGTAGCGTCAACAAACACCAGTTTACCGTGCTGCTTCAAAGACTCGTAACGCTAGACTACCTGTCAATTTTTCTACTCCACACTGTAAAAACTGACAGTTCTTCAGCTTCCATCACAACCTCTAGGATCAGGTTAACAGGCCAAGGCTGAAGTAATTGACCAGGACACCGCCTGGTCAAGCAATGGCCTGGCTTGAAAGAAAAGGAGCGAATCAAATGTTACAAACTGTTAGTACCTCGGGCTACCCAAGTTGGCCACGTCCATCTGTAAATCATCAGCCTAAGATGTGGAGTCGGAATATTCGCAGTCCGCGGGAGGAGGTGCCACGGCGGTCATCGGCAAGCGAAATCTCCCTCCTCTATCCGGAAGCAGTCGCGGCATCCAGTGACACCTTTGGATGGCAGGACATCCGCGTAATACATCTGCGGCACAGCCTGAGCGAAGTGATTGTCCCGCCGTCAGATTGCCACTGCCTGGTGCTGAACCTTGGCACACCGCTTCAGCTGAGTGCACATTTTGGTAAACGTACATTCGAAGGAAGGGTGCGCGCCGGAGAGGTTGCCATTATTCCTGCTGGCTCGTCATGGACGTGCCGATCTCAAGGTTCGCACTTCCGCAATGCCCTGCTTCTATATCTCCGGCCACTATTTGTACGTTCGGCCGTGGCGGAGTTCAACTTTTCCTACACAGAGATTGCTCTCACTCCGCAGATCGGCTTCAAGAGTAAACACATTCGCCACGTGGCGATATCTCTCTTGCACGAGTTGAATGAAGCCAATGTTGTGGGCCGGCTTTACGCCGATTCCCTGGCGATTGGTCTCGCGATGCAGTTGGTGAGGCGCTACAGCTCCCTGAAAGATATTCATGTGGGCCATGGCGGGATGGCGCCACATAAATTACGGAAAGCTATCGGTTTGATAGACCATCATCTTGCCGAGGAAGAGGAAGGAAGAGTAGCGCTACGAGTTGTGGCGAAGGAGGTCGGAATGAGTTACTTCCACTTCTCGCGCGCGTTCAAGCAGTCAATGGGAATGAGCCCGACGAATTATATCGCCGAACGTCGGATTGAACGCGCCAAAAAGCTATTGCAGGAAACAGATGAGCCGATCTCGGAGATCGCTCTCCGGGCAGGCTTTTCCAGCCAGAGTCACTTTACAACCTCATTCCGCAGAGTGGCGGGAGCCACACCGAAGGCTTTTCGAGCAAGGATTTAACTATGAACTATTTTTACCGGAATTATTTCACTCGGCAACGTCCCGCGGATGCAACCCGGCGTTGAGTTTAATGTTTGACCCATTGGTTCTCGACGGTTAGAAACAGAGACCACAGAGATAAGCATGACTAATCAAGGAAGATCATGGAGTCGCATCTGTTGGGCGTTGTTGCTAATCAGCGTGTTGTTTAATGCTGGATGTAAGAAGGGGCAGCAGGCTCAGCCGAACAATAGCGTGCCTGTAACTGTCGGCAAAGCGGTCCAGAAAGAGATGCCTATCGAGATTCGGGCCATTGGAAACGTGCAGGCCATTACTTCAGTATCGGTCAGGGCTCAGGTTACGGGACGGTTGATGCTCGTTCATTTCAAGGAAGGCGACAACGTAAGGAAAGGGCAACTGCTTTTCACTCTTGATACGCGACCTTTTGAGGAAGCAGTGAAGCAAGCACAGGCGGACCTACAAAAGAGCATTGCTGCTCAAAAACAGGCTGAAGCAAACCTGGCTAAGGATCTAGCCCAGGCCCAATACGCGGCTGTCGAAGATCGCCGTTATCAAACTTTGTTGGACGAAGGAGTTGTCTCAAGAGAGCAGGCAGAACAGTTTCGCACAAACTCCGAGGCGTTCGTGGCTACGGTGAACGCCGACAAGTCTGCGATAGGGACGGCGAAAGCTCAGGTGCAGTTTAGCCAATCCGCGGTCGACAACGCTAAAGTTCAATTGAGTTACTGCCTGATCCGCTCACCGCTTGATGGTCGCACTGGGAATCTGGTCGTGACGAGAGGCAATCTCGTCGACGTCAATGACCAGACATCACTCGTCGTCATCAATCAAATTACGCCTATCTACGCCACATTTTCAGTGCCGGAAAGCTCTCTGTCGAATGTTAAGAGATATTTTTCCGCGGGTGTACTCAGCGTCCAGGCGCAGCCAGACACGGATCCTCAGCACAACCGCCTGGGCAGGCTCAGTTTCGTGGATAATCAAGTGAACCAGACAACGGGTACGATCCAACTCAAGGCAGTCTTTCCGAACGCGGACGGGATTCTCTGGCCCGGACAGTTTGCTAACATCGTATTGACGCTCACAAAACAACCTAATGCCTTAGTCGTGCCCGCACAAGCGATCCAGACAAGCCAGCAAGGAACATTTGTTTTCGTGATCAAGCAGGACCAGACGGCCGAGATGAGGCCTATCGTCGTCAATCGCACGATGGGAAATGAAGCGGTCATCGAAAGAGGACTGAACGAAGGCGAAATGGTTGTCACGGATGGGCAGCTGAGGTTAGTACCGGGCGCAAAGGTCCAGATAAACGCGAACATTGGTCCCGTGGCCTCAGCAGGGAAAACGGCATGAACCTGTCCGGGCTATTCATTCGCCTACCGGTCATGACTACGCTCCTGATGCTGGGCATACTATTGTTCGGCGTCATGGGTTATCGCCAGTTGCCGGTGAGCGATCTCCCAAACGTTGACTATCCGACCATTCAAGTCTCCGCGAATCTGCCCGGTGCTAGCCCCGCCACGATGGCTTCGTCTGTTGCCACGCCGTTGGAGAAACAGTTCACGACCATAGCCGGCGTGACCTCAATGACCTCGACCAGCAGTCTGGGCAGCACGCAAATCACGTTGCAGTTCGATCTGAGCCGCGACATCGATGGGGCCGCTCAGGATATTCAAGCCGCAATCGCGGCTGCTCAACGCCAACTGCCTCCCGGAATGCCTGCGCCGCCCACGTATCAAAAGGTCAATCCCGCGAGTCAGCCCATCCTCTACCTGACCCTGTCTTCAAACACACTGCCGCTCTCGAGTGTGGATGAATACGCCGAAACTCTATTAGCCCAACGTATCTCCACGGTCAGCGGCGTGGCGCAGGTGTCAGTCTTCGGTTCCCAGAAGTATGCCGTCCGGGTGCAGGTTGACCCGATGGCGCTAGCTTCTCGCGGCATTACTCTGAGCGATATTCAGCAGGCGATACAGCAAGGAAACGTGAATCTGCCGACGGGGACTTTGGACGGCACTCACCAGTCGTTGACAGTGCAGGCGACGGGCCAACTAACGGATGCAAATGCTTTTCGGTCGCTCATCGTTGCGTATCGCAACGGCGCGCTAGTAAGACTCGACCAACTCGGCGATGTGATAGACAGCGTGCAAAACGATAGAGTCGCAAGCTGGTTCAACAACACGCGCGCGATCATCCTGGCTATTCAACGACAGCCGGGCACTAACACCGTGGAAGTAGTGGATGCGATCAAACAGCTTCTGCCGACGTTTCGAGCCCAGCTTCCAGCCTCCGTCAACTTAGGAATTCGCTACGACCGCTCTCAATCCATTCGCGCTTCGGTCAACGATGTGAAGTTCACCTTGATGCTGACAATCGCTCTCGTTGTGGTCGTTATCTTCATCTTCCTGCGCCGTCTTTCAGCGACGATTATTCCGAGCCTGGCGGTGCCGATGTCTATCATCGGAACGTTCGCAGTGATGTATGTGCTTGGTTACTCATTGGACAATCTTTCGCTTATGGCTTTAACGCTGTGCGTCGGCTTCGTCGTTGACGACGCCATTGTGATGCTCGAGAACATCGTCAGACACACTGAGCACGGAGAGAACGTCTCGCAAGCCGCGCTGGCGGGCTCAAAAGAGATAAGCTTCACTATTCTTTCAATGACGATCTCGCTTGCAGCAGTTTTTATTCCCGTTCTCTTTATGGGCGGCATCGTGGGACGGTTGTTTCAAGAGTTCGCAGTTACGATCACGGTTGCCATTCTGATTTCCGGTTTCATTTCTTTGAGCTTGACTCCGATGCTGTGCAGCCGCTTCCTGCGCTCTCTCGACCAGCAAAAACCTGGACGCTTGTATACAGCCACGGAGAGCGGCTTCAATTATCTGCTTAGATTTTACGAATGGAGCCTCAAACAGGTATTGCAGCACGCGCGAGCGACACTAATCGTCTCCTTCGTGATCCTGGCTACGACCGCTTATCTCTTCTATGTTGTGCCGAAAGGGTTCATCCCGAGTGAAGATACAGGTTTGTTGACAGGAACTACCGAGGCGGCGCAGGGCGTTTCATTCGATGAGATGGTTCGGCATCAACAAGAGGTGGCAGCCATCGTGCAGCAGAACCCGAATGTCGCCGGGTTTCAGTCGAGTGTAGGGTCTAGTGGCGGGAGCTCAACAAGCAATACCGGGCGCCTTTTCATCCAACTCAAACCACAATCGGAGAGAAAAGCCACTCCGGAACAGGTCATCGAGCAATTGCGTCCCAAGCTGAATGCCGTGCCCGGCATGCGCGTTTACCCGCAGAACCCACCGCCTATTTCGGTTGGCGGGCTTGTTTCAAAGAGCCAGTATCAGTACACGCTTCAAGGTCCTGACACGAACGAACTCTATAAAACCGCCACGCTGATGCAAGACAAAATTGCCGCATTGCCCGGATTACAAGATGTGGCGACGGATTTGCAAATCCAGAATCCGCAGGTATTGGTCCAGATAGACCGCGACAAAGCCTCCACTTTGGGTATCACAGCCAATCAAATCGAAAGCACGCTCGCCAGCGCGTACGGCTCAAATCAGGTGTCAACGATTTACACCGACACGAACGAATACTGGGTCGTCCTCGAAGCTGCGCCCCGGTATCAAATGGATCCTGATGCGCTCTCTCTGCTGTATTTGCGCGCGAATCCGAATCAGCCGGAAACCGGTCCAACTAGTAGCAGCGCAACAACCGTCTCGGCGGGAAAGGCGCCGGGGAACAGCACTCCGTCACCCCTCGAGCAGATGGTTCCACTGAGCACTGTCGCCAAACTAACGAAGGGAGTCGGCCCAGTTACTGTCAACCACCTGGGCCAACTTCCTGCCGTCACGATCTCATTTAACCTCAAAAGCGGTGTGTCTATCGGCGAAGCAGTCGCGCAGATTGAGAAGATTGCCCAAACAGAATTGCCCGCGACAATAAAAGGCACCTTCCAGGGGACGGCGCAAGCGTTTCAATCGTCATTGCGGGGCCTGGGGCTTTTACTCGGGGTGGCGATTTTCGTAATTTACGTAGTCCTGGGCATTCTCTACGAGAGCTTCATTCACCCGATTACGATTCTGGCCGGGTTGCCTTCAGCAGGATTCGGCGCGTTGTTGACGCTGCTCTTCTTCAAAGTAGATCTAACCATCTACGCTTTTGTCGGCATCATCATGCTCGTAGGCATTGTGAAGAAGAACGCGATTATGATGATTGACTTTGCACTCGAGGCAGAGAAGAACGAAGGCAAAAAAGCGGAAGAATCCATTTACCAGGGATGCGTCGTTCGTTTCCGCCCAATCATGATGACAACCATGGCGGCTCTGGTAGGTGCATTGCCTATTGCGCTCGGATTCGGCGCCGGCGCAGAATCTCGTCGCCCCCTAGGTCTGGCGGTGGTTGGCGGCCTGCTTTTCTCACAGCCGATAACGCTTTACATCACTCCAGTCATTTACATCTACCTGGACGCTTTGCAGGAAAAGCTTAGAGGGTGGTCCAGGAAAAATCGCTCGATGCAACCCGAGCAGCTCAACTTGATCGAGTAGATTCAGCGAGCCGCCTCAAACCAATCGCTTCCCAGTTGATTGCCGAATAGGGGTAGTTCATTTGCCTGAATGCGAATCGGGCGTCAAGCGAGCGTGCTATTTCCCACCCGCACAGAATGCACCGCAACCGAGAGTCTCTGGGAGCAAACTCTAGCAAGAGATCAAGTGACTCATTCCGTATCCTTCACCTGTAAAAGAGTGAGGTAACCGGCTATGCATCAAGTTCCTTATAAACGACCGCTGAAGACCGGGAGGGAGATGAACGCCGGCGCGACCGAAGGTGAATTCCTGACAATCGTCTCGCACGAGCTGCGCACGCCGACCGCTGCGATTCTCGGGTGGGCAGAGTTGCTCGGCCGAACTGCTTTGAACGACGAGAGGTTGGCCCATGGTATCGAGATTATCAAGCGCAATGCTCAGCTACAAGCGCAGCTTATTGAGCACCTGATAGACTTTACGCGGATAAGCAAGGATGACTTCAAACTAGACCTCCAGAAGATCGCCATCCTACCGACACTGAAAGCGGCAGTCGAGACGATGATGCCGCTGGCTCTCGCAAAAGACATCAAAATCGCGACCCGGTTAGAACCGGTATCAGGCTGGATAGTTGGTGATACATTTCGCCTGCAGCAGGTCTTTACGAACTTAATTTCGAATGCGATCAGATTCACGCCTGCCGGTGGACACATTCGGGTCCTGCTGGCGGACGATGGAACGTCGGTTGAGGTGAGAGTGAGCGATACCGGAAGAGGCATCAGTGCCGAATGTCTACCAGACATCTTCAACGGTTTCCGCCAGGAAGCCAACCGGAGCGCGACCGAACCAGGCGGATTGGGTCTTGGGCTGAATATCTCGCGACGCCTGATCGAAAGACACGGTGGCCGGATTGATGCATTCAGCAATGGGAAAGGACAGGGAGCTACATTTGCGGTTCACCTCCCTCGCGCCGATGTAAATGTTGACTAATTCAGGGTGGCAGGTTGTAACCGAGCTTCGGCAATTTTTGAAACCAGTCCGCGAAGCGGACGACAGCGTAAAGCCTGGGGCGTGAGCCCCAGGAAAAAGATCGTTTAATGAAGTGTGAGTTGTTTTTGTTTATCCGTCCTGGGGCTTGCGCCCCAGGCTTTATGCTTTCGCCTGCTATCGCAGGCTGGCGAATCTCGCTTCACATGATCTTCGGGACTGTAGAACGACTCAATCGCCCACGTTCAGCGCAAAATCCAGTGATTCAGAGCAAGCTTTGGCAAGAGCTTTGATGTCTTTTGGAGTAGCTTCGAAAGTCGGGAGGTCTTATATGAGCAAAGTGATCTTGCTAGTGATCTTAGTCGCATTTGCAGTGAGCGCTTCGGTGGGAAACTCTCGAATAGATTTGGCCGGGGCGCAGCAACAAAGTAGTGGAAAGGCACTCAATGATGAGGGGCGTGCAATTAGGGTAACCATCATGACCGGCGGTGGTCTGTTTGGTCCACCCAAAGATCGCTACAAGGTTGGTGAACAGGTGCCTGTCACCATCTCGATGACCAACACCTCCACTCAACCGGTATACGTCTGCGACTCGGGCACGTTGTACCAGGACCTTCCTAATCTAGTAAAGGATGGTCGGATTCTACCGTATTTGAAGTGGCAATCGTTCCTACTAGCTGACTCCAAAAAGAACAACACTTGCCAGCAGGAAGATTTACCGGAGCCGGTGATTCTCAAACCAAACGAATCAACGGTGGTCGATTGGTTGGTGCTCGTAGACAGCACTATCTCAACTGGAGCATTGGCCTGGTACGATTCGCTTCCGGCAGGCAAATATGAACTGACGATTCAGCGACGTTTCGGCTGTTGCGACGGGCCAATGGTTGAGTCTAACAAGATCAGTTTTGAAATAGTCCCGTGAGCCGGAAGAATGGACTCGTAACTCACTGTCAAACGGTTGCGCTGTGACAAGAGTGAAGAGGGTTGGAGTGAACATCGAGCACATACAACTTAAGAAGAGACACAACCCTAAATGGCGTTCCCTGACCATAACCTGCTTCTTAACAGGATGGCTACTGATCGTGCCGACAGTCATGGCTCAGTCGCCGCGCGGAGGCAGCGATTCCGATGCACTGCATCAGTTCGACAGGTCTATCCAGGCACTCGTAAGAAGGGTGAGGCCAAGCGTGGTACAAGTAATAGTGACGGGATATGGCCCGGTAGAGAACAGCCGTAACAACGCCAGTCTCGTCATTGGCAGGCAACAGAGTATTGGATCTGGTGTGATCATCGACCCTAACGGGTGGATAGTAACCAATGCTCACGTGGTCCGTGGGTCTCAACACGTTCAGGTGGTCATCCCGGCGGCGAACACTGATGAATCGCCCGAGGGCTCGATGATAGGTGCACGAGGACGCGCCATGGAAGCGCGAATCGTCGGTTCCGACGCAGCGATCGATCTCGCGCTGCTAAAGGTCGAAGCCTCGGGCCTGCCGGCGCTGCCGCTGGGTGATTACAACAAGTTGCGGCAAGGCGAAGTCGTCTTTGCTTTCGGTAGTCCTGACGGATTGCCAAACTCTGTCACAATGGGCGTGGTCAGTGCCACAGCGCGTCAGCCCGATGCGGACAGCCCAATGGTCTTCGTGCAGACCGATGCCCCTGTTAATCCCGGCAATAGCGGAGGACCGTTGATTAACGTTGACGGTGAAGTGGTGGGTATCAATACTTATATCCTGACAGAGGGCGGGGGGAACGAAGGCCTGGGCTTCGCGATTCCCAGTGCTGTTGTTGCTTCAGTATACCCGCAACTCAAGAAGTATGGTCACGTGCATCGCGGCGAGACCGGAATTGGAATTCAAGCAATTACTCCGAGCTTAGCTGCAGGCCTCAACCTTTCCATCGAGTGGGGAGTGATAGTATCGGATGTTGTCCCAGGAAGCCCCGCTGATTCCGTCGGCTTGAAAGTTAAAGACATCATCACGAGCATCGATGGTAAGCCCGTTGAAAATCTGCCCTCGGTCGGAACCCGCCTTTTCATGCGAAATGGCGGCGAGCAGGTTAAGCTTGGGGTGCTTCGTGGTTCCGAAAAATTATCTTTCGACCTGCTGGTAGTCGAAGTCCAGCACGATTTTGATCGGCTAGCTGATCTTGTTGATCCTGATAAGAACCTTGTGTCGAAGCTCGGTGTCGTTGGGGTTGAGATCGACTCTAAAATTGCAGCGATGCTGTCTGGACTTCGAATACCGTCCGGAGTGATCGTCGCTGCGAAGGCTGCGGATTCGAATGTTGATGTTTCGCTAGCTACCGGTGACGTAATCCACGCGATCAATGGTACGTCAGTTGACACTATAGCAAGCCTCCGCTCGGCTTTGGATCGCTTAAAACCGAACACTTCCACAGTCCTTCAGATCGAGCGCGAGGGAAGGCTGATGTTCGTTACCTTCCGGGACGACTAAACCAACGCCACGGTCATCGCATACCTAGGTATGGCCTCTGACATCCCAATGTATGGCGTCCGGATTTAGGCTGCTCACATCTGAGAGATCAAGAGTTGAACAAAAACCAGCTCTTGGGAAGAAGGAGGCAAATCATGAACGGGAAAAGCTTACTACGCAGAATGGGGGGATTTGTCCTGGCCGCATCATTACTATCCGGCGTGGCGATAATGTCCAGCACGGCTGTCCAAGCGCGCGGGTTCCACGGTGGCGGGTTCTATGGTGGTGGGTTCCATGGCGATCGGTTCCATGGTGGTGGGTTCCGCACTCGCGTATTTATTGGCCCAAGGTTCGGGTACCGATATCCTTATGGGTACTACGGGTATCCTTACGGGTATTACAGCCAGTATGTCTTCAGCAGCAGTGAAGCTGCTGACAATCAGGGTTACCAGGACGGGCTAAAGACCGGTTCTAATGATGCGCGTCGGGGTCAAAGCTACGATCCCGAGAGATCGCATTATTTCAAGGACGCCGGCTTTGGCAACTTTGCGGAGGACTACAGGGAAGGCTTCTCGCGTGGTTACAGCGACGGGTTCCGCAGCTAAGCTCACACTGACAGGTCATCTAATCGAATGCCGCGATGGAAGTCGCGGCATTCCTTTTGATGAGGTAAACAAGGATCGCTTTACAGTCCAACAAGTTAGTCTTCATTGCACTTGTCTCAAGGCGCCCGGCGTGACGTAGCACTTGGTCCTGCCGTCAACCGCATTAGGCCCGTAGCGTCACGCACCAAAACGTCTGCGCCCAGGAGCACCGGCAGGGCCCAGGTTGCGGCGTCCGCAACGTCGTAGCGGCGTTGAATCTCAAACTTCGTCGCGCTGCGGCGCGCAACAATCAGGTCTGCGCTATTCGTCAGGAAGATGATGTGCAGCGGCGTGAGCAGCACCGATGCGTACTCGCCCTCTCTGCCCTCCGTGACCCAGCGGATGACGCCTGTCTTCGCGTCAAGTGCTACGAACTGGCCCTTCCGCTTTGCGGAGTGCCCATAAATGAGGCCGTCGCCATAGACCGGCGAACTCATATACATAGCCACATCTGGGTTCTTCCACACTTCAGTGACCTGCCATTTGCCTTTAGCTTGCTGGAATGCATACGCGTGCGTGCCCTGGCGCGTGCCTGAAACGATGTGATACGAGCCGGTCCAGACGGGCGTCACAATGTTCTCGTGCCACTCATCGAGAAAAGGCACGGACCACAGCTCGACGCCACTTTTCGGGTCAAGGCCAACGATGGAGCTATTAGTAAGGGTCACAATGTGTGCCCTGCCCCCAACCTCGATCATTATAGGTGACGCGTAGCCGGGCCCTGGTCCGCGCCACTCCCATCGTACGGCGCCCGTGGCCGGATCAAGCGCCACCATCCGGCCGCCGTGTACGTCGCTGCCCACTTGGATTAATACGACGCCTCCAAATGCGAGCGGCGAGGCAGCGGTACCACAGAAGAGTTTTGACGTAGCCACTGTGCTGGAGAAGTCCTTGCTCCAAAGCTGTCGCCCGGTCGCCGTGTCCCATGAAATGACAACGCCGGTAACGCCGAGCGTGACGAGCCGGTCGCCAACAACGAGCGGAGTGGCGTTGGGGCCCTTTGCCATGTTCACCGCGTACTGATTCTTTTGAAAGGACGCCGGATACGTCTGTTGCCAGAGGACCCGACCTGTCGAGACGTCAATAGCGGTGACTATCTCATCAGGGTCACGGCGGGCATGAACGAACACGCGTCCGCGCGAAACGACAGGTGACGAGTAGCCTTCGCCGATCTCCACGCGCCAGGTGCGGCGAAGATTCTCCGGCCATGATGTCGGCGCGCTCGAGGCAGGCACTAGCCCATCGCGCCCCGGCCCGCGCCATTGAGTCCAGTCCTGGGCGATCGCCGATTGCTCGACACCGAACGCGAGAAACCCGGCGACGAGGAATTGACGCCATCTCACGCTCTTGGCGATCACGCGACAGGGAGCTGCTAAAGCTGTCAGCTTGCGGAAGGATGAGCCAACAAGACTTTTCCGTTCTGAGTCATGTTCCAAGTTTAATTCCCCCTTTCTTGCCAAGGTCCGTGATTATGCGACAAGTAACGCGGCCCTTAATGGAGGGGCCCCGGATCGCCCTGACAAATGAACGCACCCCAGTTAACCGGATGAGGATACTTCTTCTTCATCTCCAACTGCGACTGCCGCAGAGCCTCAGCGCGAGGTTCACCCGCCAGAATGCGGGCGTAGAAACCTTCCATCAACTCCTGCGTCTGCGCATCAGGCACCTTCCACAAACTCATCACCAAAGTCTTTGTCCCCGCCAGCACGAACGACCGCCGCAAACCAAACACGCCCTCGCCCGCGCGAACTTCGCCCAAACCCGTATCGCAAGCTGAGAGCACTACCAACTCAGTTGCTAAGAGATCCAGCCCCGTCACATCCTCGGCCGTGAGGATCCCGTCTTCTGCTTCTGCTGGAGTTTGGCCATTCTTGAGCCACGTGTTCGCGCCAGCCAGCGCCAGGCCTGAACGCAGCAAGGGATTCTCCATCTGCGGCCCCGACAATCGACCCAGGCGCCCCGTCGCATTGAGATCCCTCAGCTTTTCTTTCGGATCGCGTTCTAGATTCGGCAGAAAAAACCCGTGCGTCGCCAGGTGCAAAATGCGTGGGGAGTGGCAAGTCTTGAGTCGCGCTTCCAAGCCATTGTCTGCCAGCCAGGGTTGCACCTTGAGCATCTTTGCGATTCGCATGCCTTCGGCTCGCGTGCCTGGTAAAGGCGAGAAATGCAAATTACTGCTATCCAGCTCTCGCGACACACGGCCATTTTCTGTTGCGCCGACAACTCCGCTTGTTGGATTGGTCTCAGATTCATCGCTGCTCAGATCGAAGTTAGGGTCGGCGACGACGAGCGGCTCTGCAGGCTGCCTGCTTGATGCCACCCCGAAGCGCAGAACATCACGTCCGGCGCTGAGATAGCTGATTTGGTAATCGTCAACCAGGAGGCGTCTGTCATCACTGGGGAGTACTTCGAAAGGCAGCCGTGTTAGGTCGCCGTCGGGCGCGAGCAATAGTCGTTTGCGATCCCCTATGGCAGGTAGGAGCGGATCGAAGAGCGCCACGCGCAATGCCAACCCATGGCTGTCGCTTGCCGTGCTGCCTCTTTTTCCTTGCCACGCTACCAAGTCTCGTTTTCCGCGACTTTCACCTTCGCCGGTGATCGACGAGCGAAAGGCCGCGATCATCTGGTCAATCGGCTCTGCTTCGCCGAGGTCAATCATCTGGAATTTGTTCGACTCTCCCGCGGGCAAGACGAAAACAACATAGTGGGCGGCCTTCCAGTTCGACTCGTCACGAGCGTGCACAGCCTTGAAGGCGTAAACGTCCATGCGGACAAATTCAACGAGCACCGTGCCCTCTGGCAACGCTCCAGCTACCGACTCACGGTCGGCGCTTCGGAGTTTCTGATCCAAGCGCATCTCCGGCGTGCGCCGCGCCAGTTCCGCTTCCAAGTAGTCTTTTCGACCCTTCCAGCTGTTAACCTGCAGATCATGAACCAGGGCGTCGTCCGAACCATTCCCGGCCAATGTCTCTTGGGCGATCCGGTTACGCAGGCTAACTAACTCTTCCCACATTGAATGCAGCTCTAAATCTACCCCCTGCTGCACGGCGTCACGTTGAATCGCTCCCGCCTCGGCTCCCATTGCCTTGCGGCGCAGAACGCAATCGAGTCCCGCACTCACGGCCTCAGGCGAGTCACTGAAGTGTTCCAGGATAAGTGAGAGGAAGATTTCCAATTGACTCTGAAGGGGCGTGAGATATGCCATTCGGCGCGACTCAGAGCTGAGGGAGGAGACCACTCCGATGTTACGATCTTCGATAGCGAGTGCCTTCGACATCTCCGAGAACGCTTTGGTCAATCGATCCGTTGCCGCGTACACCTCCGCCAAGCCGTGGAGAAGTCTGGAATAACCCATATTCTCCTCCCCAGTCTTGTCTTTGGTAATCTGCAGCGCTTTTTGATAACACGACTCGGCTTCGTCGTAGCTTCCAGATTCCCTATACAGAGACGCCAGGTTGTGCAGGTTTATGGCATAGTCAGGATGCTCTTCACCTACGGTCGCCCGCAGAATATCCTGAGCCTTGAGATAGAGTTTCCGGGCCTCATCATAGTTTCCTACCTCCTGGCATAGTCCAGCGAAGTTGTCCAAAAGTATCCCTAAATCTGGACGGCCATATCCAAATATTTCGATCTGTGATTCGATAGCCTTCACATAAAATTCGTGAGCCAGCTTGTAATTGCCTTGTCGGTGATATAGCGACGCCATGTTAGTCAGACTATTGGCGAAGTCAGGATGGTTTGCGCCAAGAACCTTATAGCGAATCATGAATGCCTGCCGAAGAAACGGCTCAGCGTGTTCATAGTCTCCCAGTTCGAGGTAAATCAGGCCGACGTTGTTAGAGCTCTGTGCAAATTCCCTACTCTCAGAACCCAGCGTTTCGTATCTGATTCTCATCGCCTGCAGATGAAGTTGCTCAGCTTCTTTATAGTCGCCCTTTACTTGCACGACTTGAGCTAAATTGTTCAAACTGTTGGCGAAGGAGGGAGTACCTTCTCCCAGGGTTCGGCTTTTGATCGCGAGCGCCTGCCTCAAAAGCGTTTCGGCCTGGTCGAGTTGACCCGTCACCTGGTAGAGCGATGCAAAGTTACCCAGAATGCTTGCGAAGTAGCGGTTTTCCTCTCCCTGATTTGCACGAATGATCTCCAGCAACTGACCATATAGTTTTTCAGCTTCGTTGAAATTACCTATTTCTTGATAAACCAACGCCAGGTTGTTCAGGCTATTGGCAAATTCCTGGTGTTGTTCTCCTAAACGTTCACGGGCCAAGTCATGAAGTTGCTTGGCAATGTTCAGCGCCTTTTCGTACTCGCCCTCTTGATAGAGTTTGGCAAACAGTTCCTTGAGCTGATCGACTTGCTGTTGGATATTCTCAGGCATGAGCTGGATCCTTCCTATACCACTCCTACCGATCAAAAGGGTAGCAATCTAACGAGTCAGCGTTCAGCGCGAGGCCCGAGCGTCGGCGAGGGCCTCGCGAGCTGCAACGAGGTGTCGGGCAGCGCGCGCCTTGACGTTTTAGCTACGCGGACTGGAATACCAGCTCCGTGACACACAGTGCTGAGGATCATCTCTTAAGACTTCTCCGCGTCAGCACGGCTCTCAGACGGAAACCGCTTGTCATATTCCGCTTCCAACCTCTCGTACGTCGACCAGAACGGTTTCGGTTCACGGCCGTTGAGATGGTCAATAAGGATGCCAAGATGTGCGTGCCAACCGCCAGCGACGCTGACCATCGCTTTTCGATCGTGGAGACGGCGGTGCGTTACTACGAGGAGTACCTCATCGCCGCGCGGAGTTAACTCAAACGTAACTTCCGAATCGTCTCCCACCTCTTCTCCCCACTTGTAACTGAGTATGAGTGGCGGCTCGCAGCGGGTGACCTGACCATAGCTCGTCTCGCCGGCTTCGTATTTTTTGAAACGCTCCGGCGTTTGCTCAACCTGTGGTGAAAGGTTGGCGTGCTGGAAATGCAGCTCGACCCGACCGCCCGGACACAGTTCCATCGGGCCGGAAGCGAACCACTTTCCACGCTTCTCCGATTCTGTGAGGTAAGCCCAGACACGTTCTATCGGGCCCGGCAGCAGACGTTCGATTCGGACTGTAGCGGGCTCGGTGACAACACCATAATCACTCGCTCTCTGTTCTGATTCGTTGTGCCACTCACTGGGTGTAGCTTTCATCGCGATTGTCCTTTCTTTTACGGGCCTTCGGTGACCCGCGCCTCGCCCTCTGAAAGACGCTGCAAGAATCGCACGCCTCGTCGGGTCGGCCAGCGCCAGTAATGTCTGATCTAAGTTGCTCAGCCCTTCCATGATCATAACGATATTCAACCTTTTGGTTGAATATAATACCAGGAGACTGTCGTTGTCAAGACGTGTCTGAGTCAGAAATTCACTGACTTCTGCTGCTCCGATTTCGGCGGGGTGCCACTTGCCGTGAAAAACTATGTATTGTCTAATCCAGTTGAGGTACGCCTCTTCGGTGCGATAGATGTAATCTGGCAGAGCGGCAATCTGAAAAGGCGATCCAAACCAAATCGACAAATTCAATCTGATCGAGCGATATGTTCTGCCTGTCAAGCAAAAGATAATGGAGAATCACCTTAATGAAGTCCGCATTGTTCAAACCGATTCAGCTTCCTGGTTTCTGTTTCACCCGGCTGACTTAGCACGCCGCGATAAAGATCCTATTAACTGGTGGGCCTATGACTTTGCAGTTAGACGAGAGTTTGCAGCGGGCACATTGGTCGGCGTGACGACAGGCGGCGATGGAGGCTTCAGCGTTCGCCTCACTGATCAGGGATTAACTCAGCGAGAGAACAAATATGCTGTGAAGTCTCAGAGCTTCCGATTGCGTGTACGCCACGGCCGGTTGTTGATTGATGGAGGATACGTTTTGCCAAGCGAGTATGGCGAATCAGCGGCCGAAGATTCACCAGATTGGATCAAGGTTCAAAATCGTGATTACCGTGTGACAGTTCACGCTCTCGCCTGGTACGAGGAGCCGGGCGCAGTTGATCACGAAGGGAGCGCAACAAAGAATGCGCTCACCGCCTATGTTGCTGTATTTGACGTGGTCCAAGGTCTAAAGGCATTTGATGTTCCTTCTTCTATTCCTCAACTCGATCCTTCCCGTCCCGAAGATACGTTTTTCCCAAATCCCGAGTCAGAATCCGTTCAAGAATCATGGGAGCAGGACTTTGCAATCCTCGTTCGGCCCGAGGTCGTTTTCCCTGGTGTCCCTCAAGAGTTATCCCTGACGCGAGAGCAGTATGCTTATGTCAACAAGGCTCTAAGAAGCGAGAGTCGATTTGCGATTCTAATTGTCAATCAGCCAAAATCGCAGAGCATTTCGACTCTTTTCAACATTAGTGCCTACGGTGCGTCTGATGGCTCGCCAGAGCAACCAGGTGAGTTTTCCATGTCGGGTCATGGCATACACATTGTGCGACTGATTCGCGTTCGTGAAGAAAACGGTATTTTATGGGCAAGGGTCAAACCCTTGAGACGATCCACCTCCAAAGTTGAGTTGGCATCTGTTGCGGAACTTCAGCAACGATTTGCAAAGTTTGCTGCAAACAATTCGAACTATCGAAAACAGATTCCGCATGCTCAATTTCATGCCGAGCGAGTCGCGGCTTTAACCAATCCTCTGGAAGTTGGGTGTGCGATTGCCTCCGTCCTAGATCTACCGACTGATACTAAGCAACAACTTTTATCATCCACAGAGACTGAGTTGATTGAGCGATTGAATAGAGCTCTAAGTTATTATCGATGAACTTTGAGCCGGTGATTTTAATCACATCCTGGAGGAATAAGGCAATGATTCGTGGTTTACATGCGATGTTTTATTCGTCGCAAGCTAACGAGCTTCGCGCGTTCCTGCGTGACAAGTTGGGGTTCAATGGAACAGACGTCGGCGAGGGCTGGCTGATCTTCGAGACGCCCGAAGCGGATATTGGTGTGCACCCAACCGATGGAAATGAGGTCGCGTCGGGGACAGCTGATATTTCGTTCTATTGCGACGACATCAACGAGACGGTGCGGGATCTTCGGTCACGCGGAGTCGAGTTCACGCAAGAGGTCGAAGACCACGGCTACGGCCTCGTGACTTACTTCAAGGTTCCGGGTGGGTTTGCGGTTCAGCTCTACGAACCGAAGTACGCGAAGTAATATCTCGTCGCCTGGATTTGGCCACACTTGTCTTGATGGAATTGAAGTACCTGGATGATCGAAGGCCATGGCATCGACGCCAAACATCACGTCGAACTCACTATCCTGGCGTGGCGACCCGGATGTCGATGGCGGCTCCTCCGAACGGTGGCCCAACTAAGGTTTTGGCGGTAGGGGCTTGGCCAGGGCACCCGCGATTAAGTCGCTCAGGCCAACATCAGAGCCCTGATGTCGAAACTTGTAGAATTCTGCCAGCTTATTCGACCACTGCGTCTTGTTTTGCGCATTAGCAGGGTCATTTCCTGCGGCTGCGACCGCGCGAGCATAGGCATCAATCATTCGATCGATGCTCACATTCAACTTTTCAAGCGCCAATTTGCTCTGCGCCGTTTCATCCTTTCCTGCAAAAGTCGTCTGATAAGCGGCGGCCATTGTCTTGTAGGGACCGCTTTCATACGCCACCGCGAGAAGGTAGTAAATTGATGGCGACTTCTTGAGATCAGTTTCAAACTGCGCCGCCCTGATTAACGGCTCGATGGCCCGATCAGGCGTGCTCTTCAAACTAAGAAATCCCACGGTGTAATACAGTTGAGCAAGGGTGTCGTCTTTGCCTTTGAACGGCAACCAGCTATCCGGGGATTTTCCTGCCTCAATCGATTGAATGGCCTTATTCGCGTAAGCCTGGGCGTCTGCGCTGAACACTTCGCTCTTTGCCATCGTCATGGCCAGGTAACCGGCATAGCCGAGATGAATCAAAGCCGGGAGATAATCGGGCTCATCTGCCAAAATCTGCTTGCCGAGGCTGTAAGCCCCGGCAAAATTCTTTGCATTGTAGATGAGTTGCGGCAGCGTGCGTTTGCGCTCATCTCGTTCGTAGATGACGATCCACTTCTGCAGATACTGAGTGTATTGATCGTTGTCCTTCGGATACCTCTGTAGATATTCCTTTGCGGCTTGATAGGCTGCCCCCTCATTCGTTTTCCGATTGTTGACGAACCTCGTATAGACTTCGATCTTGACGGGATCGTCCGTTTCCTGGGCCATCGCCACAAGCGTCCATCCGGTCATTGATCGGCGCCCGCCAAACGACGTCAATAAGATCGCGATTACAAAGGCCCCGAACGCCACTCGTTGAATCAAGTATTTCATTTCAAAGTTCCTCCAGATGTATCAACTGCCTCAGATGCTTGACGATTGATAAAGGTTCCTTCTGACCCGAGGGTACGATCAGTATTCTAAACAAAGCAAACAGAGCCTGGCAGTTTGCTGAAAAACAAACTCGATCCACGAAACCACACGAAACCGCACTAAAGTGGAACCCTTAATTAGTGTTACTTCGTGTTGCTTCGAGTGACTTCGTGGATCGCATTGCGCATCCGAACGGAGCCTCTGCTACAATCCCGCGTATGAAAACACTACTCACTCGCTCCATCGCCATCGTTCTCGTCATGCTTTTCGCTGTTTCGCCTCTCTGGGCCACTTGCGGTGGCGGTGGTGGCGGTGGCGGCGGTGGCACGGCTTCGGGCGGCTCGGCACCGGAAGTTTATTACGTGCCGTGGAAAATTCGGGCGCCCAAGGACCCCCCACCGAAGGGGCTGGTACTTTACTGGTTCCCAGCCTCAAAGGAAGAGTTACAAAAATCCAGTCTGCGCGCCTCGCGCACGCTTTCTCTTTACGCCGGTCAATGCATATCCATGGAGTTGGCGGACACCAATATTCCTCAGGCACCGAAACTGATTGGCGAATCCAAACTGCCGGTAGCAGTGCTGGCCACACCCGATGGCACGCCTGTCAACAAGCTGGAGAATAAGGACGGACGCCTTAAGGTAGAGCTGGTGGAAAAGCTCGTCGCGAGCGAAGTAAAGCAGCGCGAGACCGCGCTCGATGCGCAATTAAAAGAGGGCAAGGAAAAAGCTAAGGCAGGCGATGGCGCCGGCGCGATCCCCCTGCTTAAGTCTGTTGCGGAACAGCAGTGCATGTTTCCCAAGAAGGCGAAGGACGCTGCCAAGGAGTTGAAGAAACTCGGCGCCGAAATTGCCGTTGTCGACGATCGCCTGTTTAGCGCCCCCGTCTTCGAGCTGAAACTAAGTGCACGAATAGAGCGCACCATGCGACGCGGTCTGATGGCTGAGCTGAATGCCCGGTATCGTACCGCCGAGAAGTTTTACAGCGAGGCGCATCGCATGGACCCTGCAGATCCCGCTCCGCTCCGCTACCTCGGTGAAGTCTATCGACATCACACTGGCGAGTGGGACAAAGCGCGAACCACATTTGAAGCAATTCTC
>JBOGOU010000634.1:0-3265 GCA_050748205.1 Pyrinomonadaceae bacterium
CAGTCCCAGAGCCGAGTGCCGAGAACTGGAGGGATTCGATCCGTGTGCTGAAACAGCTCAACGACGATCTCCGACAGGCGGTACGGAGCTTTCCTCGGGAACGTCTCGACGAGCGGTTGGTGCCCGAGGCGCCCTACACGGCCTACACCCAGTTCATTGGCGTGACGCAGCACCATCTGTATCACGCCGGCCAGATGGCACTCCTGAAGAAGGCGCTTCGGTCGGACGACCCTGCCACGACGCGGCCGAACTAGCGCATGCACCGGAGCCCGCACAGCCATCTTCATGGTACTCTCCAGTCGCCCGGTGCGGGCCCGGTGATGCTGTTTGTTGGGCGTAAAACCGGCAGTGGAAACTCACATGACGAAACCAGAAATCTCCAGCATTGCGCCATTCTTCATCGTGCAGAATGTAGCCGCAGCGCTTTCGTTCTATCGCGACCGGCTCGGGTTTGACATCACGTTTCAAGGTCCCGAACCTGACGACATCTTCTTCGGCATTGTCCAGCGCGGCGCTGCGATGATCATGTTCAAGGACGTCGGCGTCAATCCAGTGCCGAACTACACGCGAGACGTCAAAAAAGGCATCGCCCGCTGGGACGCCTACCTCCATGTCCCCGATCCGGACGCGTTGGCGGCAGAGTTCTCGTCGCGCAATGTCGAGTTTTCCGAACCACTCAAAGATACCGATGATGGCTTGCGCGGATTCGAACTCAAGGACGCTGACGGCTACGTTTTGTTTTTCGGTCGTCCTCGTTCATGAGCGCCAATTCAGATCACGTATGTAAGTGGTTCCTGCTGGCGGGGTACGCCCAACAAATCGTTGGACGCGAGCGGCGGAAGCGCCTCTCGCAACTAACTTGGTCCGGCGGGGGTGCTTTGATTCGCGCCGCCGCGTCAACTCAACCGTTGGGCACTTAATCGATTTCTGACAACATGAGCGATACGAACGAACCTCTCATCGTTGACGTTGACCTGAAGGAATCCGACCTTCAGCGCGCGAATTTCTGGTTTCGATTGGGCAAATGGTCAACATGGCTGTATCTCGTCATGTTGTTGGTCGGCGGGCTGCTTGTGTTGTGGCGTTTCAAAGCGAATTTGTTCGACAATCCGCCAATGGCGACGGTCATCATTGTTTCACTCGCTCTGCCAGTTCTGTATCCGCTGCTTGTGTGGTATCAGACGAAGCGTGGCTTCAGTAATCTGCAAGGCTTCCAAACGCAAATCCATTACTCGTTTTCTTCGGTGGGTTATACGGTGCGCGACATGAAATCTTCTGCGGACATCGATTGGGATGCCATCTTGCGTGCCGCTGAATCAAAGCATTCCTTTCACCTCTTCTTTCATAAATCGTTTTTTCATACAATCCCCAAGCGTTGCTTTAAGCAGCCAGACGATATTGTTCGTCTGCGGAATCTTTTGAAACGTTCACTTGGCTCGAAGGCAAGTGTTTCTTAACGACGTGCCCAACAAATCGTTGGACGCGAGCGGCGGGAGCGTGTTTCGTAAGATGATTGGTCCGGCGATGATTGCGTGAAATCGCGCCGCCGCGTCAACTCAACCGTTCGGCGGCTATTAGGTTTAGCGTGATTCAGCTCTTAATAAAACTCGTTTCCATCATTCTCCTGATGTTGTTCGCATTCGCACTCGGCTTCGGCTTGTGGCGTGCGGTTGAAATCCCGCTTCGAAGATGGCGCGACTCGGCGTTCGACTACGTGTATGTTGACGACAACGGAAACGTCCGCGAGTTGAATGCCGCCGAAGAAGAATATGTGACCACAGCAATTTTTCTCGACGATGACGCAGACCAATACATCAAGCCTCGATATGAATCTTTGACTCGTGATGGCCGATTAAGTGGATATCTCAGACGGCGTCAATTGCCGCGAAAGATTCACGTCGGACAATCGCCTGCGGTAACTGACATCTGATTCTTGCGACGCGTCGTTGGACCGGAGCGCGGGAGGCGTGTTTCGCAACTTGTTTGATTCAATCGAAGGTTGGACGTAATCGCCGCGCCCGGTCAACTCTGACGTTCGGCGGCGCACACCCTAAGCCTTACCATCAATACAAACATTGAGGTGCAATAATGTCAGGCAACCAGGATGTAGCTCTTATCGTTGATCAAATGGCGTCGATCGAAAACATGCTGAATCAGGTGATCGAGAAGTTCTGCGGCCCTCGAAGAGAAGCCTTTCCCTTTTTTTGGAATGTTGGCTTAGACAGTTCGATTATGCCCGTAGGAGGAAAGGTAAAAGCAGCAATGGCAATCGCACAAGAACTGGACGTAAAGCTAGACGGGGATGCTCTCCACAAACTCGTCGCCTTGCGAAATGCCTTTGCACATCACCGCACAAACTCGCATCCAACAATGTTCGTCGGTAAAACGACTCAGGACGATGAGAGTCACTATATGCTCCAGATTATTAGCAACTCCGGGAAGATCTCAAGAAAACGAAGGGCTGATGCACTTAATGAATTCAACACTGCGTACGCCCGCCAAGCAGTCACTCATAGATCTCCTTCGTTTTATTCAGGAGAAGGTACAACCGCCGGCCAATAACTGATAAATAAGGTCCGTGCTTTTCTATTCGATTCATTGGGGACACGATCTTCTGAGAAACTTTCTATACAACGCGCCGCCGAACAAAGCCTTGCAGCTGACGGCGCGATGCGTGTTTCTCAAATAGTCTTTTCGTTCAGCATCTGACGTTGCGCATCTTCACGTTTCGTGCGGAGAATAAAAACATGATGTGGCCTGACGGCCCTCGGGCTGTTCAGTTCGCGGCGCGAATCAGTTTTTAACGCGCTTTCAAAGTGCAAAGGAAAGTTGGCATCCCCTAACTGTAACTCAATGCGACTTTGCGGCATTGATAGCAATTACCTGCAAAGATGTACGAATGCGCTCATTCACGATTCGGCACGCTGGAGACAACTTGATTAAGTTCTTCGGCCAAATGGAAGCTGACGGCGACACCTCCGCCGCGAGCAAATTTTTTTATCTTTTGCCCGTAACGTTTCGCTCCTTCAAACCATTCACCATCGAATTCAGGCCTTCACCCGGCGCGGGCGATGTCAGCACCACCTGCGTCAGCGGGCGGGTCTCATGAAGATAGTTGCGCAAACATTCTCCCAAGCGCAGCCCGGCACCGTAGAGCAAACTTGCTTGAAGCCAATTCTGTTGCTCAAGTTGCGAGAGCAGGCATTTGACCTCTGATCTTGTTAATACCACCGGCAGTCGGGTTGGCTTTCTGGCCCGTTCGACA
>JBOGOU010000635.1:0-2112 GCA_050748205.1 Pyrinomonadaceae bacterium
ATCCTGAACTTACCGAGACCCATATCTCCGGTGCAACATTCGACCACCTCATAATGCAGGCCAAACGACTGCAGAATATGCTCGGCTGTATCTAGCAGTCTAGCGTGCCACTCTGCGGACTCGTCTACACTTGCCCTGCAAATAACGAACTGTTCCACCTTCTCGAACTGATGAACTCGCAGCAGGCCACGAACATCGCGACCCGCACTACCCACCTCGCGTCGGTAACATGGTGACACTCCCGCATAGAGCACAGGCAGATCATCCTCAGCCAGAACCTCGCCTGAGTGAAGCCCAACAAGAGCAACCTCGGCCGTGCCGGCGAGATACAGGCCATCTGCAGGGAGTGCATAAATCTCTTCGCGATGAAGTGGGAAGAAACCGCTTCCGATGAGATGCCCTTCCTTCACGAGCGTCGGAGCTGAAATTATACGGAACTTCCTCTGAACGAGTAGATCGATTGCATATGAATGAATTGCTCGTTCAAACAGGACCAGCTCCCCGGCAAGTGCGTAGCCACGTTCTCCTGACACATTCCTCCCGCGGGCGAACTCTACCCAGCCTCGCTCCTCGGCGAGGCTCACGTGGTCCAGTGGATCGAAGCCGAACTGTGGCTTATCTCCCCAAACCTTGATCACCTTGTTAGCGGACTCGTCTTGACCGACTGGAGCTGCGGACCACGGGATGTTAGGTGTAATCAGCATCAGTGCCTCGAGCCGGTCGGACGCGTCGTCCAGCTCCTCCCGGACGCGCTTCAGCCGCTGATCGAGTTCGGCCGACCGCTCACGCAGCTTTTCGCGACATGCCTCATCCGCTCGCTTGAACTCGTCAGTGATCGCGCGTCGCTCTCGTTGCGCTTCATCAAACTTACCCTGCGTGGAACGAACTATCGAATCAAGTCGAAGAATTTCATCGACATCAAGTTGTACTCCTTTTTGCCGGGCCGCCTCTTTTGTCGCGTCCGGATTCTCGCGGATGAATCGCCGGTCTAACATGTTGTAAATTATCTTCTTTCTCGCAGATATCGGGTCAGCCGTCTAAATTGCAGTTCTGGGGTCGTCCGGCCGCTCTCCGCTGATATACTTGGCCCAACGGGATTCCACCTCAGGTGACATGCCAGCGTCTACAAGAGTAGCAAAGCCGAAATCTGTCGAATCATTCGGTCGCTCATGCGGTAGGGAGCGGAACCCTTCGAGCAGGTCAAACTCTGCGCCAGGAACAATAGAGTTGACTGACTGCGCGAGATGGTACGGAATGGCCCGCCCCATCATTACGCCCGCAGAACGCTCTTCATAGTTCGCCAGAGAATGCTTTGGATGGCATCCGTCGAGAATCTTCTTGGGCACCCGATACACAGGGTAGCAGAAGTTAATTCCGTCAAGGGCTCTCACTGGAAATTGGAGGGGATGCCGACCCTGGATCAGGCGCAGAAAACATTCCGCAAGAAGGTCCTCCAGGTTGAGGCCGGTGACTACACAAGAAGCGCCAATCCTACGTGCCAGACTTGATAACGCAAGACGGATAGCGAGCGTGCCGATGACATCGGAGTCTTCTCTGGGGAAGTGCGCATGAAAGTCGCTTAGCCAGTTCGGCACCGAAGAGGGTCGACCAAGGATCTCATTAACGGTTCTTGATCCAATAACTTGAAGTTCGAGTCCGACGCTCGCAGACAACTCTTGTGCACGATCAACCGCACTGTCCCACTCAGGTACACCCAGTATCATCACTGGAACTATCGCGATACCCAGCCCTCTGGTGACATTGACAAGTGTGGTCAACAATGCGTTGGAGTCGCCACCTCCGCTTACACCCACGACTAAGCTGGAGGATGCGACGAGCACATGATGGTAACTGTCGACGAAATCCGCTACCGACTCGTGTACAAATTCGCGGCAAGCCCTTTCGTCGAACATGGCATGGGTCACGTACCCGTAGGCGCCAGAGGGCAAAGTGTATTCGGCAACCGGTTCGAGCGGTGGGGGAACGTTATCCAGGGTATTCTCGCTCAAAAGGGCTTGATAGTTCAGGTTACGGTCGACTTGCAACACAATTTCTTCCCGTCCGCACACAAGAATCTTCTCCAGAGGCTGGCGCAGTCCCACAATTCTGCGG
>JBOGOU010000636.1:0-20126 GCA_050748205.1 Pyrinomonadaceae bacterium
AGGTAAAGCAGGGGAAACGCGTGATGGATATCAGCGGCGCTGGCGCGGGCGGTGATATTTTCGACCTTATCAGGCAGCAGGAGAACGAAGACCGCTTAAATCGTCAACGCTATTTCGAGGTGGGTGACGAGCTGTTTATCTGGAAGATGCCGTCGTTTGACCTGGAAGAGCACAAAGTCGACGAGATGATAGGGAAATTCAGGAAACGTAAAACCCTGGTTCTGGACTTGCGTGGAAATGGCGGTGGATTTGAAACGGCAATGCTCCGCATGATTTCTAATTTTTTTGATCGCGACATACAGGTCGGTGAGGTGAAGCGGCGCAAAGAAACCAAGCCTTTGGTCGCCAAGACACGAGGTGACAGCATTTTTGCCGGCAAGCTAATCGTGCTCATTGATAGTCAATCGGGTTCGGCTGCGGAGATCTTCGCGCGGGTGGTACAACTGGAAAAGCGAGGAACGGTGATTGGCGACCGTTCTGCCGGAGCCGTGATGAGATCCAAACACCACCCCCATGAAGTGGGGGTCGATGTCGTAGCATTCTTCGGCGTAAGCATCACCGACGCCGACATCATCATGAGTGACGGTAAGAGCCTCGAGCACGCCGGCGTCATCCCGGATGAAGTTAGGCTGGCAACAGCCGCTGATCTGGCAGCGAAGCGGGATCCGGTGCTGGCCTATGCTGCCTCACTGGCCGGCATCACAATGGCCCCCGAAAAGGCAGGGTCAATCTTTCCACTCGAATGGAGAAAGTAACCACTTCACCGGTTCACCACCGTCTGGGCGTCAAACGCTTCTCGCAGTCTCGACGCCACACTGCCCACGGCTACTGAATACTGCCGGAAATCAAAAGTCGTTACGATCACTACGCCAAGGCTCGACGATGTAAGGAAAATCTCATCTGCTTCGGTGAGGTCAGCCAGTTCCTGTACTCCTTCAATGAGCGGAATAAAGTTTTTGGCGGCTAGCTCAATAACGAGCGCCCGCGTCACTCCCGCCAATGCTCCGGTCGAGAGCGTAGGAGTATAAACGGTTCCGTCCTTCACCCAGAAGAGATTTGCCTTGGTCGCCGAGACGATTTCACCACGCTCGTTGAGCATTACCGCTTCGTCAAACTCTCTGGTCTGAGCTTCCTCCCATGACAACACACGCTCCAAGTAGTTAAGACTCTTGATTCCCGCCAGCGGCGAAAATGTGTTGCAGCGATACGGTGACACTGCCAGGGTCAGTCCGCCCTGGGGAAGCTTCTGCGCGTCGCCCGTCATAATGAGCAAGTCAGTCTTTTTACCGGGACTCTTGGTCTTCCAAAAGTCACGTCCGTGCCGGGCAAGGAGGATTACCCGAGCGCGTCCCACGTCGACGCGATTTACAGAGATCAATTTGTTCAGCGCTTCCCCAACTCCTCGTTCGGTGCAGCCGCTGCAGTCAATTCCCAACTGCCCCGCATGATCGAGGACTCGGGTCCAGTGTTGCGGCCAAAGGAACGGTTTGCCGCCGTGTATCGCTACAGTTGTAAAAGCACCTCTACCATAGAGCATCGCCCAAGAAACAGGTGCAACTCGCGCCTTAGTAGCCTCGACCATTGTTCTGTTGAGATAGATGACGGGATGCACTGTCACCTCGTGCGACTAGCAGCTCTGAAAAACTGTCGTGAGTCTCGAGTCTGAAGTCAAGAGTCAAGGATCCGAGCGACAGACTCCAGACTCCCGACTCGCGACTCGCCACTTACTCTCGGCCTGCGACCATTGCCTCAGCCTGGACCTTTTTGGAAAGAGATTCGCGCCAGGCGTTTTCGAGTTGATCGATTGAAGCATTGATCGCTTCTGATCCGGCGGTGTTGATGCGCAAGCGGTCCCCACCCACCTCGCCAAGAATAGTGATGGGACAATGGCCGCGAGTGGCAATCTCTTCAACGGCACCACGCTCCGAGGCTTCAAAACTAATGATGATGCGGGAGGGCGACTCGCTGAAGAGTGTGCTTGGCGCAGGAAGTGATCCGGCTAACTCAACCTGAGCACCAATGGCCGAGCGATTTAAAGATGAGAAACAGCATTCAGCCAGGGCAACTGCGAGTCCTCCATCTGAACAGTCGTGGGCTGATTGGAGCAGGCCCGCCTCAGCAGCTTCGAGACAGACATTTTGAACAGCGCATTCCAGATCAAAGTCGATGCGCGGCACAGTTTCGGCTGATAGATCCTCGAATGGACGACCAACGCAACTCGCGTATTCGCTGACCGACAAATCGTCGGCAGTTGTTCCCAGCAGGGCAATCACATCTTTCTCGTTCTTGAAGCCTTGCTGGACCACGCGATGCACATCTTCCACCAACCCAACCATGCCGATTACCGGGGTAGGCAGAATGCCGCGGCCTTCTGTTTCGTTATAAAAGGAGACGTTCCCGGAAACTACAGGTGTATTCAAAGCCCTGCACGCCTCGGCCATGCCGTCAATTACTTCCGAGAACGACCACATCACTTCCGATCTTTCTGGTGAGGCAAAGTTAAGACAGTTTGTGATCGCGATGGGTCGCGCCCCCACGCAGACAACGTTGCGCGCTGCCTCGGCAACAATCAGCTTCGCTCCTTCGCGAGGATTCACCGCACAGTAACGGCCATTTCCGTCCAGCGACATCGCCAAAGCGCGCCTGGTCTCTTTTATTCTCACGACGGCGGCGTCGGCCCCAGGCAGCACGGCCGTGTTAGTCCTCACCATATGATCGTATTGGCGATAGACCCAATGCTTGGAGGCGATGTTGGGGGAGGCGAGCAATCTGAGCAACGCGTTGTTGGAGTCGGGAGTCGGGAGTCGGGAGTCGGGAGTCGGTGGACCGGATTGTTGACTTTTGACTCCAGACTCGAGACTCACGACTGGTTTTTTCATCGGCCGTTCGTATCGTGGTGCTTCGTCCGTGAGCAATGCCACGGGAATATCGGCGACTTTCTCGCCCTCGTGAATAACCTGCATCCGCCCACCCTCACGAACGCGCCCGATCACAACGGCGTCGAGATCCCACTTGCGAAAGATGTCAACGACCTCCCGTTCACGGCCGGAGTGGGCGACGATCAGCATGCGTTCCTGGGATTCGGAAAGTAGCATCTCGTAAGCGGTCATCCCTGTTTCGCGCTGCGGAACAAGAGACAGGTCCAGCTCGATGCCCGTTCCCGCCCGAGCGGCCATCTCACAGGAGGAAGACGTCAACCCGGCAGCTCCCATGTCTTGAATCCCCGCCACAGCGCCGCTGCGCATTGCCTCAAGACAGGCTTCGAGCAAGAGCTTCTCGAGAAAGGGATCGCCAACCTGAACGGTGGGACGTTTCTGAAGCGCTGCTTCATCAAACTCTGCGGACGCCATCGTGGCCCCATGAATGCCATCACGTCCCGTCTTGGCGCCAACGTAGAGCACCGGGTTGCCGACGCCCGTAGCCTTACCAAAGAAGATCTGGTCGCGACGCACGAGACCCAGCGCAAACGCGTTGACCAGAGGATTGAGCGCGTAGGCATCATCAAAAGCCACTTCTCCGCCGACGGTCGCCACGCCAAACGCGTTTCCGTAATGCGCGATGCCGGCAACTACCCCCGCCAGAAGTGATCGATTACGCCGGCCATTGCGCGCGTTGTCCAGCGAACCGAACCGCAGGCTATTCAGCGAGGCAATCGGCCGTGCGCCCATGGTGAAGACATCGCGCAGGATTCCGCCCACACCAGTTGCCGCACCCTGAAATGGCTCGATGAATGAAGGGTGATTGTGTGATTCGATCTTGAACGCCGCGCACCAGCCGTCGCCAAGATCAACCACGCCCGCGTTCTCGCCTGGTGGGACAATCACTCGTTCTCCCGTCGTGGGAAGGCGGCTCAGATGTACGCGTGAGGACTTGTACGAGCAGTGTTCTGACCACATCACCGAAAAGATGCCGAGTTCAACCAGGTTGGGCTCTCGGCCTAAAAGGGATTTGATACGTTCGAACTCTTCTTGTGTGAGGTTATGAGCAGCGATTACAGCGGGAGTGATCATAAGAAGTGATGAGTGATGAGTCAGTGTCACTTATTACTCATCACTACTTTATTGTCTACCAGCTTTTCGATGGCCGCGCGCAACTCCGCCGGATTCACCCGTCCGAAATGTTTGAAGACAACCACTCCCTGGGCATCGTAGAGGAACGTCGCAGGCAGCGCGCCGCTCCACTTTGGATCCACCGCGTTGATCGCCATCTCCGGGTCGGGCACATTCAGCAAATAGGCTGGCATGCTGGCGCGCATCTGGCGCAGAAACTTCGGCACTTCAGTGTTAATGTCCGCCAAATCGTCCAGCGATACCGCAATGAAGTCGAGGCCCTTCGGGCGGTACTGTTTATCGATCTGAACCAGATCGGGAAATTCGTCGCGACATGGGTCGCACCAGGTGGCCCAGAAGTTGACGAGCAATGGTCGCGGCTGTGCTGACTCACGTTTGAGCAACGACTTCAAAGAGTCCGTATTGATTTCCTTTACAGCAATGACCGTTTGTTTCGCAGCGCCCCTCTTTCGCTTAGGCGATTGAGCGGACGCTGCGAAGCTGGAGAGCAAGATGATGCCCAGGCTGACGGCGAGCAGAACGAATGGGCGGGACCGAGTCATCGGTTAGGCGCGTTTGATTGTGCAGCCAAAGGCGGTGGCGGTGGTTTTCGCAACCGGCTTACCTTCCAGTGTGGAGTCAATAGCGTCACGTAATTCGCTTGAGCTGACTTGCCCCGCGTCTTTGGCGTTGTCTATACGACCCCTGTAAATGAGCTTGTTGTTGGCATCGAGTAAATAGGCCTCCGGCGTGACCGTTGCTCCTAAACGGTCGGCAATCTTGTTCCCTGCGTCCTTGAGGATCGGAAAGGTCAACTTGTTGGCAACGGCATGGGCTTTCACTGCTTCTCCCGACTCAGCAACGTTGGCATTGATGCCTATGACGTTGATGCCTCGCGCTTTGTAATCCTGGGCAAGTTTCTCCATACGCTCGTTGTAGGCATTGGAAACGGGACACTTCACGGCAACGAAAATCAACACCGCGCCGTTCTTGCCTTTGAGCGCGTTTAGCGAGCGCTCTTTGCCGTCGGCATCCGGAAGTGTGAAGTCTTCGAGCGTGGCGCCTATAGCCGGTGGCGCGGGGATGTCGTTGTCAGTGGCGCGCCCGCTTCCCACAATGGCCGCAGCGGCAACCACAAACATAGTGGCTAGCAGCAGTGTGACGGCATTCTTCCTCATAGACAGGGAACTCCTTTCAAGAACACATGAAAATTGTAGGGCAAGATTAACAGTCGGCAGCGAGGCGTGGCAAGTTTAGAGGCCGCATCCGAAAATTTGGGCTTTCGACTCGGTCATCGCCCAGGAATGGCTATTTACGGTTCCCGCTTTACCGTGTACTTTTGTTCGCAAGAATGATGAACCCGGAACTGCGAATCGTCTCCTTTCTTCCTTCCGCAACCGAAATGGCGTGCGCGCTCGGTCTTGGCGATCAACTTGTAGGCATTACGCACGAGTGTGACTACCCCGACGAAGTCGCCGGTAAGCCTGTCGTTGTTCGCAATGTTCTTCCGATTGAGCGCATGACGCAACTCGAGATTGACGAGGCAGTAGCGCAAAGAATACGCGCAGGACTAAGTTTGTATCAGGTAGATGAGAAGTTACTCGAGGAACTCGCTCCTGATTTGATTCTGACCCAAAATCTTTGCCAGGTATGCGCGCCTTCAGGAAATGAAGTCAGTGAGGCGTTGAGACTTCTCCCCAAAAAACCTCAAATCCTTTGGCTGACACCGAAATCGCTTTCCGAGATCTTCGATAACTTAAGAGCGTTGGGCCACGCCACAGGCCGCACCCCAGAGGCAGAAGAGTTGATTGGGGCCGGCGGCAGGAGGCTTGAGAATATCGCCGCCAAAACCCGCGCGACTTCCAGCCGTGCGCGCGTGTTTTGTATGGAATGGCTCGATCCGGTTTATGCCAGCGGCCACTGGATGCCCGAGTTGGTGGAGATAGCGGGAGGGGTCGACGCGCTCGGACGAAAGGGAACTGATTCTATACGCATCTCCTGGAATCAAGTGCAAGAGTGGGCGCCGGAGGTCTTGATTATCACGCCATGCGGATTCAATCTGGATCAGGTTATCTCCCAGGCGCCGCAGCTACTCGGCCTTCCTGGCTGGTCTGATCTCCCGGCCGTACGCGACGGTAGAGTGTACGCCGTGGACGCTAACGCCTATTTCGCGCGCCCGGGACCCAGGGTGGTAGAGGGAACAGAGCTTCTGGCCCACCTTATTCATCCCGATCTCTTTGAATGGCACGGCTCGCAGCAAGCGTTCAGAAGACTGTTCACTCAATGACGATCGTTTAGCGCATCTGCGGCTGCGGCGCAGTAGTCCGACTGTTAAGGAGGGCTTGATGGCGCCGGTGGAGCCCTCCTTAACAGTCGGGCTACTGCCCCGAGGCTACCTGCCCCGACGCGGCCAGGTCACCATAGTTTGTGATGCGATACAAAGAACTGCCGCCATCAACTGGTTTGGCACGTTACCTTGAGTGCCTGTGGTTTGTGTCCGACACTGACCCCTCGGCGGCAACGCCCGTAAGGGAGAAGGTCCTGCCTGACGGTTGCCTGGAATGGATCTTTCACCTCGGTGCGCCTTTTCAACGTTGGACACAGGCAGGCCAATGGGAGATGCAGCCTCGCAGTTTTGTGGTGGGCGAGCTCACGCAATTTCTCTTGCTGCAACCAGGCGGGCACGTAGAAATAATGGGCGTGCGCTTTCGGCCCGGCGGCGCCTATCGATTCCTGCCGCTTTCGCTCGACACAATCACCGACAACACCATTTCCACGGGCGAGATCTGGGGGCGTGAAGGACTTGATATCGAGGATGCTGTTTTCGAGGCGGGCAGCGACGCCCGGCGTCAACAACTGGTGGAGGAATTTCTCTTGCGCCGATTGGCCATGACGGCGGCATACCGCCCACGATTCGAAGCCGCGATTGGAGCGATAATTCGCAGTCGCGGCCAGGCTCGCGTACTCGAAGTTGCCGAACACGTAGAATGGAGCCCGCGCCAGCTGGAGCGCGAATTTCGCGTAAGCGTGGGTCTCTCTCCGAAGGCACTTGCCCGCATTATTCGCTTTCAGAATCTGTTGCGACTCGTGGGTGAAGGAGCTCTGCGCGAGTGGGCCAGTCTTGCGTTGGAAGTGGGCTATGCCGATCAGCCTCACATGGTCCGCGAGTTTCGCGAGTTCTCAGGCCAAAGCCCGTCTGAACGACAAATCACCCCTTCGGGAGAGCTTAGCTCTTACTTCATATCGCCCCGGCGACTCGCGGCTTTGCTCGGTCCCCAGTGACATACCATCCCGCGGATTACAGAACCGGGAGCGACCGGATGCCGGCATTCAACTCGAGTGCTCGATTCTTTTAATTCAGCAATCCAATACCTGCAGGTTGAGTGCTGGCATCCGGTCACTGCCGAGACTCTGCCGTCCGCGGTCCTGTAACTCTCGCAGCGCCGTAGTTGGCTCGCAGATGTCGCTTTTTTTCAAGACGAAGGTCAATACAAGAGTCTATGGTGCGTTCGGAGGACAAACTATGCGTATATCAAGTGCTTTAAATGTCGGTCTTTCTTTCGTCTTGCTCGGCTTCACCGCAAACGCTGGCGCGACGGCTACTGATCTATCAGACCTGGCCTGGATGGCGGGAAATTGGACCGGAGTCAAGGACGGGGTCGAGATGGAAGAACTCTGGCAGGCGCCGAAGGGAAACATGATGCTTGGGCTTCATCGCGACGTCGCCGGTGGCCGCACCGTATCTTTTGAGTTTTTGCGGATCGAAGCTACGGCTGAGGGAATCACGTATTGGGCCAGCCCGCGAGGCCGACCTGCCACTCCTTTTCGTCTTGCTGAACTGAAAGAAAAACGTGTCGTGTTCGAGAATCCCGAGCATGATTTCCCGCGACGGATAATCTACTGGCTCGATAAAGACAGCGCCCTCCACGCAAAGATAGAAGGGACACAGGGCGGCAAGCCGGCCGCTGAAGAGTGGACCTGGCGACGCACCGCAGTAGATTGACTTTTTCTCTATTCCCTGGGCGGTGCCTTAATAAGGATGGTTTTGCCGTCGATCACGAGTAGCATCTCACCCGACAAAGCCAGAATGCCCTGCCGCCCTTCCTGAACCAGGCGATCGACAAGTTTATAGAACTCCGGTGTGCCGAATTCGATCGTTTGATCGGCCTTCAGGTCCTTCTCCCTATCAAGTACCTCGGCATCAACCCAACGCTTGTTTCGCTTGAAGAAGGTTCGGTCTGTAATCTGCTGGACGTTAGTGATTTCAACGCGCTCCATGCTCTGCGTGAAGAAGTTGTTTGATCGGTTGGCGCTTGACTGCGTTCTTTGCGTACTTACATTCATCCCCTGAGTGACGCCGCCCATACCGCTGCGCGTGTTCTGCGCGTTGGCGACCAGCGATCGGCGGGCCTGCTCGTTGAGCGCGTCTCGTTTCGAGAAGTCTGTCCCATCGGTGGCGAGAAATGCCGTATACTCAGTCAAAACGCCATGCTCCGTTGAGAGCCACACGATCTCATCCACCAATTCCTTCAGCTTAGGATCAACCGCGGCGTCACCAGTTCCCGCGTGTGCCCTGACACTGGCACTGAGCGACCTCGCAACCGCTGCCGAATTCATGGAACGACTGAGTTGTGCGCTATCCGCGCCGGCTTCGCTGATCATTTCGATCAACCGGGCAATCTTTCGGCTAGCCCATAGACGGGGAACAAACGCGTTGCGGGTCGTTGCGTTTTTAAGGTCAAATTTAAGATCAAAGGTGCGTGGTGTTCCCAGGTAGTTACCTTTGATGCGAAAGTGAAGAGGGTCGTCACCCTGGTACTGGCCCAGCAATACGACTTGATCACCTTCAAAAACGTCATTGAGCTCCGCTGGTAGAAGCTCGCGCACCGCCCGGGTGGTAACCGAACCCTGCGGGTCAAGCATTGCCAATTGTGGATCTGCAAGCACGGGACCGGAGAGCCGGCCGAACACCTGAGCGACTTTGGCTTCCACGTCCTCGTTGGGCAAAACGAAGCTAACGGTGGCGCGTGTGGCATTGGCGATTGACGTCAAGAGCGGTACGTTCACATCGAAGCCCACTCCAAAACTAAAAATGCGCCTGTTATGTATGTTTGCTGCGAGAACCGCACTGCGAATCGCCGTCTCGCGCGTTTCGCCTGCAGTCGGCAACCCGTCCGTAAGAAATAGCATGAGTGGAAGCATGTTCGGGGTCGGCTGTTGCCGTAGAGCTTCGACCAGAGCGTCGTGAATGTTCGTACTGCCGCCGGCCTGGAGTCGCTTGATGTATTCCCGGGCCTGCTGGAGCGTATCATTCGTCTTAACGACCGGACGCTCGGCAAATTTCGCGATTGAGTCAGAGTAGTCAACGATGTTGAATGCCTCACCGTTATTCAAGCCCTCGACCACTTGCAACGCGGCTTTGCGCACCTGCTGAATTTTTTCACCCGACATGCTGCCTGAGCGGTCGATCACCAGCGTGACCTCGCGTTTGATTGATACGTCTTCATTTCCTTTTGCGCTGGCGGGCACTCCCGCGAGAAGAAGGAAATAGCCGCCGCCGATGCGCTCGTCGGGGTAGGCAAGAAGCGACGCCGTGAGACCATTGCCTTCGACTAAGTAGGAAAAGCGGAAAGGCCCGGGCTCGATTTTTCGTTCTCCTGGAACGCGCGCCAGCACCTGTTCTGGTACCGGGCGTTCAACTGCAATTTGGTGGCTCGGTGAATAAACCGTCGAGATGGGTGACTTCGAATTGACCCTCACCGAGATCTTCCAGGGAGTTTCGGTGGCTTCAAACGATTCGCTGCGTGGTAAGAAATAGTCGACCCTGTTTCCGTCAGCCTTTAGGATGTGTTCATAAACCAGCCGTACGCGCTGGGTGCCACGCGCGGGGACCGGAAAGACGCTGGAGCGGACCAGGTTGTATCCGGCAAACTCCAACAAGGCCGGGTCGCGCAGCTTGCTGACAATCGAGCGGTAAAGCATCTGGGCCTCAACCTTGGGTAGGAGTTTCGCGGTCGGTTCGGTTGCGGAGCCCGCAAAGGTGAATGACCGCACCACTGCTCCATCCGGCACTGGTACGAGCATTTCCGCCTCCTGCTGTTGGTCGCTCGGGTTCGAGAGACCTACGTCCATAGTTGTTGTGGCGAACTGCTGCAGAATGCGGATGTCGGCGGCAACTTCGCTGATCTGAATTCGCGGGGCCTGAGGTTGCAAGGCGTAAGACCGTGACTGCGGAATGATGATATTGGACGCAGCGGGGTGAAAATCACTCGTAATCGTCCGCGGGGTCGAATGAGGCGTTGCTATCTCCTGGCTCCACCCTTTAGGGATCAGCAGGCTGCAAAAAGAGAGAACGATGCTAACGGCACTTACAGCGATTAGGGATAGTCTTCGCATATACACCTCTTCTTAAATAGATAGGGCCTCTTGAGGAAGGGCAATAGACTGACGGGAGACCTCGAACCGCGACAATGGCAAGCATGAAGCTTGCTCCCCAGAGACAACGAGGGGTCGCACGTTGCGCGTTGCCCCTCAGATGGACCGAGAAACGGTCTGGGTTGCCAAGCGCCTTTGGGCTGAGCTGAATGGGGTCACAAATGCCACTCAGCCCGGAGTTCAACCAGGCTTCGCCAAAGTTACCTTGAACTCCACGACATCGTTGAAATTGAAATCAGTGAGAGTGAAAGTCCAGTCAACCAGGGCCGGTCTAACTTCGGATTGTATTGAAAGCTCAAACTTATAGGTGTGCGGCAAATTCAGTCCGCCTTCAGGTTTGAAATCAGAGAACTCTTCGAACGCATTGATCCGTGCGTTTGAAGAACGCTGGCTACTCGGAGATGGTAATGTTCCACCTCCACCCCCGATTCTTTGTTGATCAGTCGTGTAAATAGTCCTTTCATACTCGCTTCGAATGTGCTGAAACGTCTCCGCGTCAAAGAAGAGCGTGATCTTCAGGTCTGATCCCTTGCGGGGCATGTACTTGAGGGCATGCATTTGCTTCCCTTCAATTCTTTTAAGACCTGAATATTCCAGCTTGGGATTCTTGTCCTGGAGATTCAACAACGGCCAAGAAGCTGACAGGGTCCCCCCGACCACGCCTTCTTTGAATAAGACGTCATTTGTGAGAAAGAACTGGGCCAGCGACGTGCGGAGGCCGGGCCTGAATTGGCTCGCGATAAAATTCTTACCATCGTATTTCAAAGTTTCATATGGATAGTCAGGAGAATTGAAGGTCATATTTATGAGGTTCATATTCCCTTGCGAAGCCATCATCGCTTCGCCATTCACTTGCCCGGTCCCACCCTGGCGGACTATCAAGAAACAAGTACCTTTTATTTTCATGCCGCGAACGCGCGCTCGAGCCTCTGCTGGGCCAATTGCTTCGAGGTGCTTGGAGACCAGTTCAGCGGCTGCGAGCTTCTGGTCGGTTTTGCCCTGCAACACGCACATACTCATTCCTGCCAGAGCGAAAACGTATGAGAGTCTTGTTGCTTGCTCGATTATCCGCATCTACGTCTCCATTTCGTCAAAGGACAATTCAAGGCGAGAGGGGTCCTGAAGAAGGACTTCATTATCCCCGGAAGATTGCTTTGACGTAAACAAAAACCGGGCGTTGTTGATATAACAACGCCCGGGCAGGAACACCTGATTGCGACTCCTGAGCCGCCATGAGGTGCGGTTAGAAGTTAAACTTGGCCGCTAACTGGATAATGCGCTCGTTCGGATTGCCTCCGAAGCTGGTTGAAGTGATCTTCCCAAAGCTCGTACTGTTTATGTCGAGACTGTTGTCCACACTGAAGTTCGTGTGGTTGAAGACATTGAAAGCCTCAAGCCGCAATTCCAGATTGAGGTTTTCCGTGAACCTCGTCCTCTTGATAAACGCCACGTCCGCGCTCCAGTACCCAGGGCCGTTAACAGGGGTCAGACTCAAACTGCCGAAATTGCCCGCTGTCGGATGGGTAAAGAATTCAGGATTTGCGCGCCCGTCAGACCCGATCAATCTCGGGTCAACCAGTAGCGGAAGTCCGGTCCCCGGAGCGCTGAACAATCCGGTCATGCTCTGTAGTTCAGAAAGTGTCAACGTGGTATTGGGAGTATTGTTACCCGATCGAGCGGCGCGATTGCGAGTTCCTCGTGCGGAGATGAACGTTATCGGTCTTCCGGTTCTAATCTGGGCGATAGTGCTTATCTGCCAGCCGCCCAGCAGCTTGCCTGAAATCCCTCCGCCGTTAAAGAACGCTTTGCCGGGGCCGAACGGCAACTCGTACACCGCGTTGCCCTTAAGCACGTGCGTAACATCCTGGTTATTACGCTTCTTCTCCAGGACGTCGCCGATTGTGAGATCAAGATAGGGCAAAAATTCGGCCTGGGCCTGTTCCGCGTTCGTGAAGGCTTTACTCCAGGTGTAGTTCACCTGGTAGTACCAGCCGTTGCTCAAGCGCTTGCGGATTTCAGCCTGCAGCCCGTGGTAGTCCGACCAGCCGCTGCTGCCGACATAATCGGTCGCGAAGGCATTGCCATTCGCCGGCAGGAAGAAGCTTGGGCACAATGAAGTGGCTGTCGCCACGCAAGGCTGCCCGAGGTTGAAGAAGGTGTTGCGCGAGCTAAGGTAGTTTGAGACTAACTCTCCTACCTGGCCCTGACTGATTAGGGTTCTGATTGTGGCATTTGCCAGGTTTCCGCCGCTACCCCAGCCTCGGGAAGATCGTCAACACCTGGCAACCGGTTGATGCCGCCTGCGCCGCGTTGCAGGCCGGGTTCCCAAACTGGGCCAGGTTGGCTTGCGCCCGCAGGAAGTCCTGGAAAAACCCGTTTTCGAAGATCTTCACCTGGTTGGTGTCAATGCCACGCGTCAGTTGGATTCCGCGATTGCCCACGTAACCGACTGAAAGTGCAGTGTCCCCGAAAATCTCACGCTCGACGCCGATATTCCATTGCGCCGCATACGGCGTGGCGAGGTTAAACTCGGTGGTGAAAAGAGTGGGTGTCTGGCTAAGGCTCAGTTGATTAACCAACGTCCGTGGGACCAGGAAAGTAGGCGTCGCCAGAGTACCGATCCCGCCACCGCTCACCGTGCCGGTCCGAGCGCTGTCAATAAACGTTGATTGCAGACCAGCGTTGCCGCCGACTGCGGCATTGTTAAGTACCGTCGCATTGTTGTCGATGGCATAGGAGATGGCGAAACCCCCACGAATCGAGGTTTTGCCATCCTTGAATGGATCCCACGCAACACTGAAATTCGGTGCAAAGTTGTTCAAGTCTCTTCCCAGGAATGGCCGCCCGGTGCCGGTACCGGAAAAGTCAAGGACCGCAGTAGGATCATTGAGCACGGCAAGTGACGTGTCTTTGGGTAGCAAGCCCAAGCCATCCTTTTCGGTGAGGGGACTGATGTACTCCCACCGCAGCCCGAAGTTGACGGATAAATTGCGTCTAATTCGCCACGTGTCACCGCCGTAGAACGCCAGGGTGTTGTAATCAAGGTGTCGAATCGAACCGATTCCACTTTTGAATCCGGAGGTGCGGTCAGCGACATTGAAGGTCTGCTGGCCAGCATTGACAGCGCCGGTAAGTAGGCCCAGCAGGCGCGTTGCGTTGGCGTACTCAGTAGAAGAGATGATGCCTGGGAAATTGGTCGTGTTGTTTGCCACTGGCATCGGGTTTGTTGTGGAGTTGAATCCGACCGAAAACTGCGGAACAATGCCAGCGTCGTTGAAGTTAAGAATTCTGACGGCCCGGCCCAGGAAGCCGAACTTGATCACGTGATTGCCCTTTACCAGGGCGACGTTGTCCATCAAATCGTAGCTTGTGGGGGCGCGAAAATTTGGATAACCCTCCGAATATTCGAAGGTTTGCAATCGAGGTTGAGAGCCGGCTTCCATTGGCTACCGCAAATGGTTCTGTGGTCGAGTGGCTACTCTTCGGGTTGAGAGCCGTGGTCGAGTAGCCGCTTCTCTCGTTGGGTAGTGATGCAGTTTGAATCTAAGAGTAACAAATACGCCGAAGGCGTTACTCATCTCAGATTTGAAACTGCATTAGTACCCTCTCGTTGAACGCCGGTGACTATTCACACTCGACGGTGTAAACGATGGTTGTTTTGCCGCCTGCCGGGACCTCAACTTTGAACTGCACAGTGTTGGCTCCCAGGCGCTCACTTGTCGTTGTGCTATCAACAATCTTCCATTGATTGTCGTCATACCGCTCAATGCCTTCCCGCACAAAAGCTTCGGCAGGCTGTGTGCCCCGGTTGGTTAAGACTACTTCAACTCTAGTCACCAGCTTGTCATGCCCGTTGTCATCCTTGTCGCGATAGTTAACAACACGGCGCTCGAGGATCCGACGCGTGCCAAAGAGTGTGGCCGAGCGACCCTGCGTGACACTAAACTCGGCATTCTGTGGTGTGAAAGATATGCGATCCTGCCCAACGATCTGGGCCAGGGCTCCGCTGCGTTGATAAATCGTGACCAACCCGGCAGCCATCGGCGAAGTCGCCGTATTTTTCGCGACGAGCCGCACCTCTAAGCCGCGCGGCAAGAGGATGAACCCGCCGCGGCCAAGGGTTTGTGTTTCGTGAGTGTTCTCGAAGACATTGCGCTGAACGATGGTCAGCCGCGCGCGCTGGAAGATGGGGAAGCGACTAATGTTTGCATTGGCGTTCAGGCTGATGTTCTGCCCGAGCGTGAAGCGATTGAACGCACTCAGATTACTAACCTCTGCAAAAGAGGCCCCGCTGGATTCATCGGTTACGGTATAGCCGGCATTGACGCTTATTTGAGATTGAGCCGTGTAGTCACCTCGATATGCTGGTGCGTTATCAGGTAATAGGGCGATCTCACCAGCAACCAGGTCAACCTTACCCGCGGCGAGATCGATGCCCGTGTGGTTATAAAGCGAGACCCATGAATCCAGCGTTCCAGCGCTTGGCGCTTCACCTTTCGCCGGCGCATCAAGCACAAGGGCGTAATCGCTTTGCCAGGTGAGACTAGGCGCAAGATAGTCGACCTGTATACGCTTGCGTGCGGTCGCACCCCGGTTCTGAATCACCAAATGCAACACGGGCGACTTTTCGTTGTTCACCTGCGCTCCATCATAAGTAACATCCTGGCGGACGACCTCGGCATCTTCAGCCAGGACTCGCACAGTGCGAATGTTCGCCCTGGGCATCAGGCTACGCCATTCGACGGTGTTATAACCTTGCTGCAGTTCAATCGTGCGCTCCTCTAAGAACTCGGCAATTCCTGCAGTGTAGATCGTTAGACTGTTAATGCTATTGCTGGATTGAGCGCTAGCTGAGGACTGATAAGTTAAGCAACCGATCAGAAAGGCAATGAGCAGACAACGCGTTCGTGGCAACATGATTCTCTCCTTATTGTGGGCACTAGAAACAGGAATGTGGGCTCGGATCTCCATTTCATCAAGTCCAGGCAAATTCCAGCTAGTTAAGGTAGGTGATGAACTGAAGGGAGACTGGTCCGCGGCAATAGCAAGCAAAAAGCTCGCTTCCCAGGAATGAAAAGGGACCGCACGTCGCCCGTTGCCGCTGAGATGGACCCCGGAGCAACACGGGTTGCCAGAAAGTTCACCGCCAGCCCGGTTGATCTTGGTGGAGCCAGCATGGAATCAAGACTCGGACTGTGATAAGAATCAGGAAAAGGAGGATGGTGAAATGAAGGCCCTTAACTTGTTTCTCATGGGAACGCTGCTTGTGCTCTGGCCTTGTTTCGCGACGGCGCAGGAAATGCACCCTCACACACATGACCATTCCGAAAAGCTTGGTCAGGTCAATTTCGTGGTGTCTTGCAACGCCGCGTCGCAGAAACAATTCAATCGAGCCGCGGCCTTGCTTCACTCTTTTTGGTACGAAGAAGCGGAGAAAGCCTTCGCCTCCATTACCAGGGATGAGCCCAACTGCGCTATGGCTCACTGGGGCGTCGCAATGAGTCTTTATCATCCGGTCTGGGCCCCTTCCACTACTGCCGAGTTGCAGAAAGGCTGGGCCGCCGTAGAAAACGCCAAATCAATCGGGGCAAAGACTGATCGCGAAAGAGACTACATTGCGGCAATAGAAGCCTTCTACAAGGATTCTGCAAGACTCGATCACGGAACTCGCGCTCTGGCCTACGAAAAAGCGATGGAACGGGTCTCCTTCACCTATCCGAAAGACCATGAGGCGTCAATTTTTTATGCGCTCGCTTTGCTGGGTACGGGCCCAATCACTGATAAGACTTTTGCGAAGCAGAAGAAGGCGGCCGCGATTCTTAATCGTGTCTTGCCTCAAGAGCCAAGGCATCCCGGAGTCGCTCATTACCTGATTCACAGTTTCGACTATCCCCAGCTCGCATCGCTCGCTCTGCCGGCGGCACGCAGCTATGCCCGAATCGCGCCTTCTGCTCCTCATGCCCTGCACATGCCCTCTCACATTTTCACGCGACTGGGCCTGTGGCAAGAGTCGATTAATTCGAACATCGCCTCGGCAATTACGGCGAAGAACCATGTGTTGAAGACGCACCCGGGGGCCGCGTCGTTTGATCAGCTTCACGCGTTAGACTACCTGGTTTACGCGTATCTGCAGGGCGGAGAAGACGAGAAGGCTCGGCGCATTCTCGATCAAACGAACGCAATTGATAAAGTTGACGCGGCCGTCATAGCTTCTGCTTATGCGTTTGCCGCTATACCTGCTCGCTACACGCTCGAGAGACGACGCTGGTCCGAGGCTGCGACCCTCGAGTTGCATCCGGCAAGTTTCCCCTGGGAACGCTTCTTGTATGCCGAGGCCATAGTCTCCTTCGCGCGGGCCATCGGAGCTGCGCGAAGCGGCAATTACCAGGGCGCTGGTAAAGATGTAGAACGACTCGCCGCGATACAGCAAAGACTTGCCGACAACCGAGACAACTACTGGGCGAATCAAGTCGAGATTCAACGGCGCTCGGCGGCAGCCTGGGTTGCACGCGCAGAAGGGAAGGACACCGAGGCTTTAGCGCTGATGCGTTCGGCCACCGACCTTGAAGCCACTTCCGAAAAACATCCAGTCACGCCTGGTGCGATCATTCCAGCACGAGAGTTGCTCGGAGACATGCTGCTTGAATTGAAGCAACCGGAACAGGCGTTGATCGAGTTTGAGGCCTCCCTTAGAGACTCACCAAACCGCTTCAATGGACTCTACGGGGCCGCGCGCGCAGCCCAACTCTCGGGAGACCGAAGAAAGGCGGCTAGTTATTACGCGAAGATTGTCGCGCTTACAGCTCACGCCGACACGGCGAGGCCAGAGTTGCGCGAGGCGAAAAGATTTCATGCCAGGAGGTAAGCTAACCTAAGAGTCCCATGTGCCTGATCCACCACATCGGCGGAGCATTTCGCCGTAAGCCGGAGGAATTGAAGGACAGCTTGAGCTACAAGGCGGCTGACCTGTTGAAGCGCGCTTACGATGATATCGATCCAGGCCGGCTCATCGACCACCACACTCACATTGCTGGAATCGGGACCGGCGACTCGAACAGTTTCGTCAACCCCAAGATGCGAACATGGGCGCACCCGTTTCATCATCTCAAGTTCAAGGTGTATCTCAGCGCGGCGGGCGTGAAGGATGTCAAAGATACTGATGCAGAGATGATCAAGAGGCTCGTAAGTCTCGTCAGCCATATCTCCCATCACGGCAAACATCGGCTGCTGGCTTTTGACAAGAACTATCGGCCGGACGGTTCCGAGAATCTCGGGAAGACCGAATTCTATGTGCCGAACGAGTACGTCTTTGCTCTCGCGGAGCAACACCCTGATCTGTTTGTGCCAAACATCTCGGTCAATCCTTATCGTCCTGACGCGCTGGAGGAATTGCAGAAATGGGCGAGCCGTGGTGCACGAATAGTTAAGTGGTTACCCAATGCCATGGGCATTGACCCTTCGGATCCGCGCTGCGATCCCTTTTACCAGAAGATGAAAGAGCTCGATCTAATTCTGCTAAGTCACGGCGGTGAAGAGAAGGCGGTTCAAGCCGAAGAGGATCAAAAGCTGGGGAATCCGCTTCTGCTGCGGCGGGCGCTTGATCTCGGGGTGAAGGTCATAGTTGCGCACTGCGCGGGGCTGGGATCCAATGAAGATCTCGATAGCAGCGAGAAGAAACGTGTTCCAAACTTCGATTTGTTTCTCCGGTTGATGGATGAGAAACGATATGAAGGACTGGTCTTTGGTGAGATTTCCGCGATGACGCAGTTTAATAGAATCGGAAAACCACTGACGACGATCCTGAAGCGCGAGGATCTCCACGAGCGTCTCGTGAACGGTAGTGATTATCCTCTGCCGGCAGTGAGCATTCTGATCCGCACCAGACCATTGGTTAAAGGCGGCTACTTAACACCCGATGAGCGCGAGTGTTTGAATGAAATCTATCATTACAATCCCCTACTCTTCGACCTTGTACTCAAACGCACCCTTAAATTGCCCGGGACCGACAAGCGCCTGCCGGCTTCAGTCTTCATGACGAACCCCGCGCTCGGCGCATAACAGGTCAGTACGGGTCCTCTTTTGAGTTTTTACACCCGCTATCGCGAGGTGGTTACTGACCTGTTTATCGAACCTCTCGATCTCGGCGCGTACCGTAGCTTGGAACCCTATCTTCACCAGAGTATTATTAGTTGAACTATGACTTTGAGCCTCAAAGACTCTTATGGCCGGGCGATACGCGATCTGCGCGTCTCGTTGACGGATCGCTGTAACTTTCGCTGTTTCTACTGCCTGCCCCACGGCGAGCCGCCAATCGCGCCGAAAGAGCAGATGCTCTCTTACGAAGAGATCGAGTACGTTTGTGAAATCCTGGTCTCCCTCGGCATCGAGAAAATCCGGCTCACGGGCGGTGAGCCAATGCTACGGCGGGACATCGAAGTAATCATCAGAAAATTAGCCGCACTGAAGGCAAAAGGTCTCCGCGATCTCGCATTGACCACAAACGGCTACTTTCTGCCGGACCGCGCTCAAGCCTTAAAGGACGCCGGACTGGATCGAGTTACCATTAGTGTTGATAGTCTGAAGCGCGAAGTTTTCAAAGAGATGACAGGGGTAGATGTCCTGGACCGGGTGCTCGAAGGATTAGCAGCCGCTAAGAGTGCTGGTCTCGAACCGATCAAGATCAATGCCGTCATCGTGCGTGGTCACAATGAGGACGAAACGGCCGACTTTGCCGCGTTTGCCCGCGACCATGACGTCAAGATGCGCTTCATCGAGTTTATGCCACTGGATTCCGGTCACGAGTGGTCGCGCGAGGACGTGGTTTCCGGACGTGAGATTCGCGAACGCATAAGCGAACGTTTTCCGCTCATCCCGATCGAAGTCGAACGCGGTTCTGAGACGTCTTCACGTTATCGTTTCGCCGATGGCGCGCCAGGCGAGATTGGAATCATTGCCCCGGTCACCGAGCCTTTCTGCGGCGCGTGCTCTCGCATCCGGCTCACCGCCGACGGTCAAATCCGAACCTGCCTTTTTTCAACTATAGAGCATTCATTACGCGATGTTGTTCGCACCGGCGCGTCGCGCAAAGAAATCATCGACTACATCGAAGGCATAGTGATGAAGAAAGAGCCGCGCCACTACATCAACGATCCCAGCTTCGTGGCGCCCTCGCGCACGATGAGTTTTATTGGTGGCTAGTCGTTCTTTGGATCGAGCATCCTAAAATCCGTTATTCGCCTTGCACGTCTCTACTCCCCGGAGGTGTCCCATGCCAGGTAGATCAGTCCTCAATCAATTTCTTCTTTTTGCCTTTTGTACTTTTTGCGCGGCGGCCGTGTCGGCCCAGGATTGCACGCCCCCGGCGGTGGTTGTTAACACGAAAACCAACCAACATTTTCTCGCCCGATCAGGAGATGATTTTGGGTGAACTTACTGTCCAACGAATGGCGCGTGACCTGCGACTGGTCAAGGATCCGCAGCTGAACAGTTACATAATGAAGATCGGCGATCGCCTGGTGCAGCGGCTACAGCCCACCGGACTCAAATTTCAGCGATCTCTTCGGCAGCACGCGGCCGGAAGAAAGGCGTCTGCGAGAGATGATCAAAGTCGCTGAACAGCTTCACCCCAATACCATGCAAAAC
>JBOGOU010000637.1:0-2640 GCA_050748205.1 Pyrinomonadaceae bacterium
TGTGCACACTGATCCCCTGGTCAGTCCACTTCTTTATTGATTGAACTATAATGTCCTCTTCATTGTAAGCCGCCATAAACGCGACCACGCGAAAATCGATGGGCGCGCCACGTCTTAGTTGTTTACCAATAGCATTGTTGGTAATCACCGCCAGGATTGTTTTCTTTTCGTAATTGACATTATCGCTTGCCGTCCACCCGACGAACTCAGCATTGAATCCTTCGGCGCGCAGTAAGTCTTCAAGCTCTATCAGATTCCATCTGGCTGGGCCAGTCGAGGTGCCCGGGAATCCGTTACTGGCTGCCCCATTTAAATCTCTATCAGCACTTGTCAAAATACAAACTGGCGCATGATCGAGCCAGGTCTTTAAGCTCTTGAATAAAGAGGCGGGACTTACAAACTGCTCCAGGTCATTACAAAGGATGACCGAACGCTTCAGAACATCTTCGGGCAGTGAGGGTGTGCCCGCGAGATTCATGTTTTCTTCCAGCCAGGTCCCGAATCCGTATTGATTGCGGTACATTTGAAGGTCTGCGCCCGGGACGATTCCGATGATCTCGAACTGGGGATAAAGCTGTATAAGATTTGTTGCAGTTGGCCTACCAATCGCTATCACGTGAGTACAGCCGAGCCGCTCACCAAGGTAAGCCGCAAATGGGTAGACATCAGGCTGGGACTGGATGTGAGGAGCTGACCTGGAATTCAATAACAGTTTTAGACCGTGGCGCGGATTGCGAGAGATGACTTGTGCGGCGCTGCGAGCGCTTGAAATATGCTTAGAAATCGGGCCTAAAAACTGGCCTAAATACTGTCTCACCCTTGGATTGCCTTTACTCAGCTTTTTGAAAACGAGATTGTATTTACGCGACTCTACGGCTTAGGTCAAATTGTTCTCATTGTATTAGCAGTTGCTGAAGTCGCCAGACGCCCAGACACTTGTCCAACTCTGGGTCCTCGACAACCAACTTCACAGGCTCGGGAAAGTTGAAAGGCGGTAATTGCAAGTTCACATAGCGCCCCTGGCCGGTGGCGATGTCTCGGTGTTCTCGCACGCCTGTGTGTGTGGTGGCAAAAAGATATTCCGAATTGCTTCTCTTGAAATTCGCAACCGCGGATCGGACATCTCGGAATGAGAGATGAGTGAAGCAGTCTCTGCACAGGATCACACTTACCCTCGGGATCGGGCTTCTGGTGATGTCCAGAATCACGAATTTTCTACCGTCACGGCCATATCGTTGCTCGTTTCGGGCGATGAGGCTCGGAACAACGTCGGCACCGATGTATGTAACCGGACCCAGTTCTGTATAACGCATCCAGTTGAAATCACCGCAGGGTGCGTCGAGTAGCGATTTGGCGCCCACATCACTCAGCAAGGCCGGCAATACGCGTCTAATCACCGTAGTCCGCTGCAGCGTGGAGCCTCTGCCGGAGGCTGACTCTGGGTCGTTCCACAAATTACGCTCATAGATCTCCGAGAATATAACCTCCGCATCACGCCCTCGAAGAAATATATCCCGGCAGTAGTCCTTGACCTTACCATAGGCGGCGGCGCCACGCGGAAAGGTGGATTTCAAGAGAGATTTTGTTTGTCGCAGAATGCCCCACCGGGCAACCTTATCGTTCGCTATCATGGGTTGAATCGGACGTTACGGAACCGGGAGCGGTAGCGACCGGATGCTATGTTCAATTAACTAAAAGACTGAAGACGTACAAATTGACATTTGCCATCGACCGTTTGTAACCACGAGGCTTCTGAGAACGAAATCCCATCCACGGAAGTTGGGTGGATTGTTCAGGTCCAGCCTACACCGGACACTGCCTCAGATAGCACTAAATCCCACCAACGGCAGGTGGTGGATTCGTTCAAGTCCAACCTATTCCGGCTTTGCACCAAAAGTGATGAACTGCTGCCGTTTCGGCTTTGCCTCAAAAGTCATAAGTTAGGGCGGCAAAGCCGAAGGGCAGCTACTCCCCGACTTTTGAGGCAAAGCCGAAGCGATCAGTTGGGCAAAACACGATCCACGCGCATCACACGAAATTACACGAATACTTAGTGTTGCTTAGTGTGGTTTAGTGGATCGTTACCTGCTTTTCTAGATTAGGACACTGCTCTCAACCATTCAATATTTCCCGGTAATAGGTCAAGAGTGTCTCGACCGTTCTCTCCGGTGAAAATTCCGATATTTTTTGCCGCGCTGCTGCTCCCATCTCCCCCAGCTTCGGATCTATCCATGCAGAGATGATCTTTTCGGCCAATGCCTCCGGGTTGTTCGGAGAGACAAGAAACCCCGTCGCTCCGTCGCTAATCAATTCGTCAAAACTCGTGCCCGCCGTCCCAATCACGACTTTACCGAGACCCATCGCTTCCAGGCAGGCATTCGGTAAGTTCTCTATTAAAGAAGGTAAAACGACCAAATGTGCCCCGGCGATCACAGGGTAGAGCTGACGATGAGGCAGTTTTTCCAGCAGGACGAGCCGCGCGGCAGAACTGCCACACCGCGCGCGAGCATATTCTGCCATCGACGGGGCGAGACTGGATTCCATGTCCCGACCGACGAGAACCGCGTAGGCGTCCGGGTACTGCTGCAAAACGCGGGGTAAAGCCTGAGCGAGCGTGTGAAAGCCCTTGTGCAGTTGAAA
>JBOGOU010000638.1:0-1702 GCA_050748205.1 Pyrinomonadaceae bacterium
CAATAAGAGGCGTGGTGATCAGCTTTGAGCGGCTTCGGGTGTGTTGAGGCTAGCCGCCAAGAACTTCTTGGCGGCTTAGGAGAAACTTTTTTCTTGACAGCCCTTTCATAGAACCGCTCCCGGTTCCGTACTTGAGTGGCGCCAACGATCTGAACTCTCTTCGACCTTTGCAAATTAGGGACACTACTGCCTCGAATGAGTTAGGTTGCTCGCTCTCTCACATTGGAGGAAGGAAATGCTCGTCGGACACTTCGGAGTAGCCTTTGTTGCGAAGCGCGTCGAACCGCAAATTTCTTTGGGCACACTTGTGATGGCGGCCATGCTTCCCGATCTTCTCTGGCCCATCTTTACCATTGCGGGGCTCGAGTACAAATCTGACAAGTCTGGAACCGCTACGAATAGTCAATTGCTCGCTCCGATTAGTCACAGCCTGTTGATGGTCGCGATATGGGCAGCTCTATTCGCCGCTGTCTACTTCCTCTACCGGTATTACCGAACTCACCAAAAATTCTGGCGACATTCGCTGATACTCTTTATGGCGGTCCTTAGCCATTGGTTGCTGGATTCCATCAGTCACAAACATCCGCTCGCGCCCGGCACAAATAAGCTTTTCGGATTAGAACTTTGGAGTTCTCTTCCGGCGACAATAGTAGTCGAGGGTGGTTTCTGGTTGCTGGCCCTAATCATTTATGCTCGTGCTACGCATTCTGTCGGGCGCGCGGGGGTTTATGCTTTTTGGCCTGTAGTTGCTTTTCTCACCTTTGTTTGGATCACTAACATACGCACCGGCGCCCCGCCGCCTGAGACTGTGTTCGGAAGTTTGATATTCTTTTTGTTGTTGGTCGCGTGGGCTTATTGGATGAACCGCGCTCGCTCGTGGAAAACATGAGTCTCAGATTCAAGCGTCAAAATGGCGATGTAAAAAGGAAATAAGGAGAGAAATTAAGGTTATGGCAAACGAATCTCCCGGAAAGCCGGAAAGTACAGAATATCTGCCTTACTACGGTAGGTACATTTCCCTCGTTTCGGAGGGCGACATACTCACAGTGTTGAGCAAACAGGCAGAAGAAACTCTTGCCCTTCTGGGTAGCATCCCGGAGTCGCGTGCAGATTTCCGCTACGCGCCTGATAAATGGAGTATCAAAGAACTCCTCGGGCACGTGATCGACACGGAAAGAATATTTGCCTACAGAGCTCTGCGCTTCGCTCGCAATGATCAAACGCCCCTGCCGGGCTACGAGCAGGACGACTACGTGCGTAATGCTTCCTTCGATGGCTATCCGCTGGCGGAGCTCGCTGCGGAATTTCAGATTGTCAGGGAATCGAGCCTCTCGCTTTTCAAGCATCTGGATAAGGGCGCATGGGTGCGCCAGGGCAAAGCTAATGACAGCGACGTAAGCGTCCGAGCTCTGGCTTACATTATTGCGGGGCACGAACTCCATCACAGGGACATTCTGCGCAGCAGGTATTTGGAGAATTCTGTATTTTGAGCTTTGAACTTTGTACCAATATCGGTGCTAGCTTTAATCATGGATGTTGGCCACTCAATTACGGAACCGGGAGCGGTAGCGACCGGATGCTAACACTCAATCTCATGTCGTGTCGTATGTTCTAATTTGAGAGCTGGCTTGGTTGGAAACAACCGATCCACGAAACCACACGAACGAACACGAAAGGCCCGTCGAGGTTGAGTGGTAGCATC
>JBOGOU010000639.1:0-19766 GCA_050748205.1 Pyrinomonadaceae bacterium
CGCGCTTAACACGCTGAAGTGCGGGCAGGATGCCCGCGCTCCAGTTACTTCTTGGCCTTAAGTTCGCTTAGCTCTTTCTCCAACTTTTCGATCTCTCCTTGCACGCCTTCCTTGAAGTCTGGGTTCGTGAGCGTAGCCAGGGATTAGTAACTCTCCTTTACGTTTACGAAAGACGGAAACATTTTCCATTTATCATTTTTCATTTGTCATTTAGGATAGCCGCGCTAAATCTTGAACTCCATTGTTGCTTGGGGAACGAATGAAAAATGAAAAATGAAAACTGATAAATGGAAAATTTCCTGGACTCTCTCTCTCTCTGGGCACAAATTGACGCCGAACCATTTAGCCGCGAGACCCGGACTCTTCCCGAGTCAGCAGACCCTGAAGCATCAGATCCGCAACGCCGGCGGCTTTTTCCTTCACTTCTTCGCGCTCGCCCAACTCCGCGGTACTGAGGCTGTAGGGCAGGAGGGCGTTTGTCGCATCCAGCAGAATGTAGGCCGTCGAGAGCGGATCACCACACTGGATTTCGCCAGACGCCCGTCCCCCACTCAGCACTTCAGCAAGGATCTGAGCCTCTTCATCGAAGTAACGCGTCCGGCGGGCGAGCAGGCCGGGCCGAAGAGCGGCGAGCAAATCGTTCAGACTTTGCGTGTAGTGCTGAATGCTGTCGAAGCGGTAGAGAACGCGAGTCAGGAGCATCAATCGTAACCGGGTTGCCGCAGGTGCGTCCGTGCGCGCAATCGCCCACATTCGCTCTTTAAGGCGCTCAACGATCCTGTCTACGTGCGAAAGAACGATCTCCTCTTTACTGGTGAAGTGCAGGTAGATTGAGCCCTTCCCAACGCCAACCTCGCGCGCGATGTCCTCCACAGTCATTTTGCGGTAGCCATAACGGGCCAGGAGACGCTCAGTGGCGTCAAGTATCGACTCCCGCACCTCTTCTCGAATGGCCGTTACCGGCATTTGACCTCCTCGTTGACTGCTGACCAAAATCGCATTCTGGTCATATTAACGCCGCAGTTGAGGCAAAGTTCCAGGACTTTTGCGCCAAAATCGCAGGTTTGAAATTGACTTTAAGTCAGGAAGGGGGCAAAGCGCAGCGCGCCCCCGCTCAAGTAGCCAAGGCACTTAGCTTAAGGAAAGAGGCGAAGCAGCAAGAAAGGCCTAAAAAGTGTCAACTATGTCCTGACAAGGTTCAACCTTGCGCTTTGCCCCCTTCCTGACTGCGAGTTTCTTCGGCGGTGAGACATATTCAATCCCAGTAGGGCTCTTTCCAGCGGCGCTTGCGAAAGGTTTCTTCAGACCAGAAGTTACGCAGAAGGTCGATCTGAAGGGATCTCGGACCCTCCTCCGCGGTGGGCCAGACGATGCTTAGAACATCATACCGATACGGGACATCGCGCAAACCAAACATGCGCCGGTAGGCTCGCGACGCGCGCATGATCTGTCGCCGCTTTCTCAGATCGACATTCGCTGACGGGGTAGCGAACCAGTCTGAAGTGCGCGTCTTGACTTCCACGAAACAGAGTGTCGGACCCTCGTACGCGACCAGATCGATCTCAACATGGACTATTGCGTCGTTTCTGTTTCGCCCAACTGGGATCGTGAAATTAGAGGCGACAATTCTAAACCCGACCTGTTGAAGATACGCTGCGGCGAGTTCTTCACCGCGACGGCCAAGCTCGAGAGACGCAGATAAGGTTGACGGCTTTTCTGGTGAGGAGTGTGTCATCAAGTTGTAGGCAGTTGTAAGGAAGGTCGTTAACTCTCTAACTGTACGACGATTGCCAGCGATTCAGTCGCGCTGCTGACATGCGATTTGTGACCTTTGCCGTGAGTATCTTCGGCCAGTAGTACATCTTTGGCAACAAATCGTTTGACGGTTCCGTCGCTTGCTTCGATTTCCCATTCGCCTGAAACGAGAACAAAGAAGTTGCGCCCCGAGGAGGGATGCCAGTCGCCTTGCCAGTTTCCTGGAGCGCCAAAAAAGGCAAGCTGGGTCGCCGGCAGAAAGGAGGAGAGGTTTACCAGCGGCGCAGGCGGTGCGAAATCAACCGAGGGGAGCTCGACTCCGATTTCTTCAAAATGAGACTCACCCGCCTCGTCAGCGAAGAGGCGGGTGTAACTGGTCTTCATCGTTCTACTTCGTGAGCTTCTGACGCAATCGATCCAACGCCTTGCTCCAGTAGGGTTTCATCCTTGCGGCTGCCTTAGCGTCCGACAGTTTGCTGTGTTGGACCACGACCTGGCTAGTCGAGTTGCCCTTGTCGTAAAAATTAATCTCGAGGCTACTCTTACCGTCTTTCCACGTGATGCGCATCGACTTGTTTGCGGTCGCCTTTCGTACAACGAGGCCGTCTTCCGAAAGCCACCCGCCGCGACTCTTTTCATTTGCAAAAGACCTGTAGAGGGCAGCAAGCGGAACGTTGACGGTCCGGCTCACGCTGATCGAATACTCGCCATGCCTTTCGTGCTTGTCACGCAGACCGCGTTCCTGTTCGTAGGTGACGGTCACCATTTGCTGCCACCACGGGCCAACGTCGTGCTCCGAATTGAGAAAGTGAACGATTTCCTTATGCGACATTTTCTTAGCGCCGGCCTTATCAAGAATGGAAAACCAATCCTTCCAGATCTTTCCCGTCTTGGCTTTGACCGCATCGTCGCTCATGCGTGGGCCGTGCTTGGTCATGGTAACTGCCATAAACTAGTTCCTCTTAGATGATAATTGGTGAACTCTTTGTAGGGGCGGAACTCCGTGTCCGCCCGTCTGCTGCGTTAGGTGGGGCAGGCACGGAGTCCCGCCCCTACAATCTGTCTTGCCGGCGCGTTTACCGTTCAGCGCTCGGCTACTCGTCGCGGTTGTAAGCGACTTTCAACCAATGCTTGACCTCGTCGTCAATGTCTTGAAGAGACTCGATTGGTATGCGATGGGTAATCCGGTCCTTTTTCGCAAAACCTCCGGTGTCGATCAAGCGACCTTTTGGTTTCGTGTCGCCCAATGCGAATCCCATATCTATTCGTGTGCGGGTCGTTGGTTTTATTTGCGCAAACACATGGTTCCTATACAGAGGAACAATTGTTTGGCAGGGACACGCTTTCGCGTCCTTCCCGACGCTCAGTCCCAGCTTTAGCAGGACGTTGTAGATTGGCCGCAGACCGGCCTTGCCACCGGAAAACATATCTTCCACGTAGCCCTCGGCAGCTTCAAGATACTTGTCCGGGTCGTCAGCCTCGGTGCCTTTGCCAACTGAGCGTTCGGCGATCCACCAGGCGGCGTTTGTCCCTAACTGGTGCTCCTGCTTGAGCCATTCGCGCCGTTCCTTCTCGTCCTTTGGGCCAGATTTCTTAACGAGGCGCAGCCATTCATCAAGTGAACGGCCAGTTTTCTCCTTCAATTCGGCTACCCACTTCTGCGTCATCAGGACGCCGGGGTGAACCCCATAAACTGATTTTTTCTTTGTTTGGCTGGCCGTGCGGGCCATCTGAAAACCTCCTGGGCACAGAAAGAACTTGCGAGAGATTATAAGAAAGCAAAGACGAGATTGCTTCTCGGAAATTGCTTTATTCAGTCCGTCAAATCCGCCGTTCGCAGAAACTTCGGCGATTGACGCACACGGGAGGCGTGCTCGAAAGCATACGCAAACTTTATTAACTTCGGCTCACTCCACGCTGTACCAAAAAACGAAATGCCAAAGGGTAGGCCAAAAACATATCCGGCGGGAACAGTGACGTGCGGGTAACCGGCAACCGCCGAGGCTGTTGAGTAACCACCAGTGAAATGGTCGCCATTGATCCAGTCGGTGGGCCAGGCGGGCCCGCCCGTGGGCGCGATCAGGGCATCCAAACGATGTTTTGCCAACACAAAATCGATCCCTTGCGTTCGGGACAGTAGATGATTCTTGCGCAACCCTTGCAGGTACTTTCTGTCTGTCAGAGGACCCTTCGCCTGGGCTTTAATAAAAATGTCCTGTCCAAAATAAGGCATTTCTTTGTCCCGGTTCTTTTCGTTGAATTCAATTATCTCGTTCAACGAACGGACTGGCGCTTTTGGGCCGAGTCCGGCCAGGTAGGCATTCAGATCCGCTTTGAATTCATATAGCAACACCTCAAATTCTGAATCATCAAATTTGCCCGCTGTGGGAATCTCGGCCGGATCGATGACGACGGCACCGAGCTTCCTGATCTCGCCTATGAGGTGCTCCATGCGTTTGTCGACCTGATCGTTAAAGCCGAAATATTTTCTCACAACGCCGATGCGCGCACCTCGCAGGCCATCGCTGTCGAGAAATTTAGTGTAATCAGTATGAGATTTACGGCGGCTCGCCTTCGTGGCGTCATCGCGAGGGTCAACGCCCGTTAGAGCTCCCAGCAGGATTGCAGCATCAGCAACGGTGCGGGCCATTGGTCCGGCAGTGTCCTGGCTATGAGCGATGGGAATGATACCGGCACGACTGATAAGGCCGAGCGTGGGCTTGATTCCCACCAGGGAATTGGCTGAGGAAGGGCAGACCACTGATCCGTCGGTCTCGGTGCCCACAGCCGCTGCACACAGGTTTGCGGCCACAGCCGCTGCTGAGCCGGAGCTCGAACCGCACGGATTTCTATCGAGAACATAAGGGTTCCGTGTTTGGCCGCCTCGCCCACTCCATCCGCTTGAAGAGTGAGTAGATCTGAAATTCGCCCATTCACTTAGATTTGTTTTCCCAAGGATGACGGCGCCAGCTTCGCGGAGCTTCATAGCCACAAAGGCATCCTGACCGGCACGCGAGCCATGCAAAGCCAGCGACCCGGCCGTGGTCATCATGCGATCGGCTGTGTCTACATTGTCCTTGATTAGAATCGGTATTCCATGCAGCGGACCACGCGGTCCTTTTTCCTTGCGCTCACGGTCGAGAGCAGCGGCGATGGCCACGGCCTCGGGATTGGTTTCGATGACCGAGTTTATCTTCGGTCCGGTCATGTCCACATCCTCAATGCGCCTGAAATAGTCTCGCACCAGCGAACTAGAAGTGTACTTACCTGCCTTCATGCCTTCTTGCAACTCAGAGATGCCGGCTTCGTCAAGTTCAAATGGTTCAGGGGGCGCCGCGGATGTGGCAGAAGGCTCAGAAACGGCAAAAGCTCGAGTGGACTTGCCAATTGTCAGAATTCCGGCCAACGCACTGGTGTGCAAGAAATCCCTTCGCTTCATGTGTGGTTGCTTCCGATCTTCTGAGGAATAGTTGACCTCTTCACGCAAAACCATTGAGCGCCCGCGAATGGTTCTCGCGAGTCGTAATGATTCCAGCTTCCCTGAGTTCAAATTAGCCGTGGATGTTCGCCTCACACCTGATACATCCCGGCGAGTTCCTCAAACTATATCAAAGTGCCGGTGTCATTTCGGGCGCCACAGTGGTTTTATTTCTCGATCTACTCGAGTAGCTGAGATCTTGTTCAGCTCGGTTCGGATGGCGAAAAGTCTTCACTGCCCAAAGAATAGTAGATGGCCTCCATTTCGTTGACGATCCGGTGGCCGTCATAACTCATCCCCAGTCTCTTCATGACGCGAATCGAGGCTGCGTTCGGTCTGGTCGAGGCTGATTTCGCTATCGTCCCACAGATATCGCCGAACAGCGGGTTTGGTCCAGAAACCGTGCAAGTCGGTGAGATTCGCTTGCGACAAAAGGACGCAAGCGTAGCCGCGCAGTTTTAATCCGTCGCTGCATGTTTGATTTGCCGCTGCGTCAGAGACCGTGTGAAAACGCGACCCACAGTGTCACGAAGTCAGTACCTTAACGCGGTAGCGTCGGGTCGTGTCTTGATCAGCACGCCCGGCTGCGGATCGTCGACCCGACGCTACCGCGTTAAGGTACTGACTTCATGACACTGCTCCTGAACTCAATGGGTCACTTCGCCCATTATTGCAAGCAGGTTGTTTTCCGAATCCCGAAAGGAAGCCAGCCATAAATCATAGGTCTCCATTTTCGCGACCAGAACGGGTTGTTCTTCAAACGGAACGCCGCGTTCAGTGAGAATCTTTGTCGCTTGCTGAATGTCGTCGACTCTAAAGTAGATAATCGAACTCGGATGATCAAATTCAGGTTTCTCAGGTAGCGCAAGCATTAACCTCACACCGTCGCAATCGAAAAAGGCCATATGCGAGGGCACGGTGAAAAGGTGCTTCATCCCGAGCTTGTCTCGATAGAAAGCGATGGCTCGATCAAGATCGTGTGCATTCACGGCAATCTGTCCGATGGCGGAGAGTCCAAAGTTATTCATGTTCGGCATCTCTAGTCCTCCTCTGTTTTCTTTGGGGTTTTTCTCGTTACGAGTTAACCGACTCTAAGTGCCTGGCTGCCGTCAATCTTTTTTGCGCGCCCACATTGTATGACTCGCGGATCCATCCTTGGACCTCCTTATCAAGTTCTTCAGCTGAGTAGATGCGGAATTGATGTCCGACGAAATGTGAAGCGTATTCTTCAATCCTGACGAACCTGGGATTGTTACCCTTCGCGGCAAGGCGAAACCACAGAGTAGATGCGACTTGCGCGGGTAACAGCCTGCAAACCTTACGCGCACCTGAAACACAACACGCGTCTTCTGCGGAATCGTTCTTACTGGACCACAGGCGCGCACCATCCTGGCAAATTTCCTGAAGAGCTTGATGACTTGCGGGTCGCTGCCAGCAAAGAGCGCCTGCAAAGTGTACTTGCCGCAGGCGTGCCACATGTTTTTAGTTACGAAGCGCTCGCGACACTTCGGACAGCGCCAGAGTGGTCTGAGTTTTTTCGGCATGCTAAAGGGCCAAGCGAAGGTGCGTTGCACAAACCCGGGCGCAATAGTTTCTATCACTCCTGATATTGAAATGTCATCAGTGATCGGTACCGATGAAGTTTCGACGTAACCATGAGGTCATTACCACCGCGCGGTAGCGGTTTGGGTTAAAACTCAGAAATCCCACCCACGGGCAGTGGGTGGATCGTTCAAGTCCGGCCTACAGAGGCACTGGCTCGGACAGCAGTAAATCCCACCCACGGCAGTGGGTGGATTGTTCAAGTCCGGCCTTCGTCGCTATGTCATCTTGAGGGAACTAAGAGATTGCTTGAGTGAATGGGTTGGACCTGAACCATCCAACTGCCGTTGGTGGATTCAAAAACTCGATCAGCGTTCTTTGTAGGTTGGGTTTGAACGATCCACCAACTGCCGTTGGTGGATTTAGAGTATTGACACAGGCTCGGTAGCGGGTGGGTCTTCGCTCGCAATTCGGAGTGTACGCGCTTTGCAAGAGTAGGCGTCTTAGCCTAGTGTTGTACCTTTGTGATTCGAACTGTGGAAATAACACAAGACATTCAAGAAGCGGCCAGCGGCGTCCAAGGACTCCCGCTAGTCGCGATTGTCGGACGGCCCAACGTTGGCAAGTCGACGATCTTCAATCGCCTCACTGGCGAGCGAAAGGCCATTGTCGGTGACGAGCCAGGAATCACGCGCGATCGGATTTATGGCGAGGTTGATTGGTCCGGCGAGCGTTTCGCTATTGTCGATACAGGCGGAATGGTGCCCGATGATGATGCTGAGATACCCGCGAATATTCTGAAGCAGGCCGGTTTGGCGATTGCAGAGGCGCGCCTTCTGATCTGGGTTGTGGACGCTCGCAGCGGCATTACGCCTCTCGATGAAGAGCTTGCGAAGGTGCTGCGGCAAACGGGTAAACCTGTCCTGGTGGTTGCGAATAAAGTCGATGCTGCTCATCTGCAAACCGAAGCAACGGAGTTTTATCGCTTTGGTTTTGAAGAGGTCTTTTCCGTGTCCGCGGAGCAGGGAGTAGGTGTCGGTGAGTTGCTTGATGCCCTGGTCCAGCATTTGGGTGAGAGTAGCCTGGAAAAGAGTAGTTACATTTTATCTCAACCATCTCAGGCTACCGGCGATTCGACAGCCCCTGAAGCAAAACCGCGTGAGCTGCGGCTGGCGATTGTCGGCCGGCCTAATGTAGGAAAATCATCCCTGCTGAACGCTCTCTTAGGGAAGGAGCGAGTCATTGTCTCTCCCATCGCCGGGACCACACGCGATTCGATCGACACGGTGCTCGAAACACCTGGGCAGAAATTTCGGATCATCGATACCGCGGGAATTCGACGCAAGGGCAAGACGGGACTGATGGCCGAGAAGCTCTCAGTCGTAATGGCTCGAAAGAGTCTCGAACGTGCAGACGTTGCTGTTGTGCTGATCGATGCCGAAGAGGGCCCGACTGCACTCGATGCACACATCGCTGGGTATGCGCACGACGCCGGTTGTTCGATCATCATCGCTGTCAACAAGTGGGACGCTGTCGCGGATAAGGAAACAAATACGGCTAATCAGTTTGAAAGCAAGTTGCGCGACAAGATGAAGTTTCTTGACTGGGCGCCGGTGGTCATGATCTCTGCTCTTAAGGGGCAGCGTGTGGACAAGATTCTACCGTTGGCGATGCATGCCAGTGAAGCCCGCAACCGTCGTATTCCGACTTCACAATTGAATACGTTCTTCGAGCGCTCTATAGCCCAGCCCCGAGGGGGCGTTTCGCCGGCGCCGCTCCGTGGCGGCGTCTCGAGATTGCATGTGCAATTCATTACTCAAATCGGAGTACGACCGCCGACATTTGTTGTGTTTACGGCTGGCGGCAAGCCGGGCCTTCATTTTTCCTACGAGCGTCACTTGCAAAATCGACTTCGTGAGCAGTTTGATTTCTTTGCTACCCCGCTACGCATCGTTGAAAGACATAAGAAAAAGGCCAGACGCTAAAGAGTGGATCTGGTGTGTGAAAACCCAAAAGGACCTGCAAGGTAGCGAGGCTTGATCTGTACCGATGGCGAAACCGCCGATTAATTTCGAAGTGCTTGCGCAAGTGGGTCAGGCGCGTGCGGGAGTTTTGAAAACCCGTCGCGGAATTATTGAAACACCGGTTTTTATGCCTGTCGGTACGACGGCAACCGTCAAGGGAATTCGTTTTGAAGAACTCGAGTCCGGAGATTTGGACGCTCGCATCATTCTGGGGAATGCGTATCACCTTTGGCTGCGCCCCGGAGTTGAAACGATAAGGGCATGCGGCGGACTTCACCGTTTCATGGGTTGGGATCGGGCACTGTTGACGGATTCCGGTGGATTTCAGGTCTGGAGTTTAGGCGCGCTGCGCAAGGTCACCGAAGAGGGAACCGCGTTTCGTTCCCACGTGGATGGCAGCCCGCGATTCTTGTCGCCCGAAGGCTCAATGGAAGTTCAAGCTGCGCTGGGCTCAGACATTGTAATGGTCTTCGACGAGTGCGCCCCCGGCGCTGCGTCCTTTGACGATGCTCGCAGAAGTATGGAGTTAACGGCGCGCTGGGCGAGGCGCTCGCGAGTGAAATTTGATGAGTTGCAACGGTCAGGATTGGATACCGGTAGAATTGACGTCCCAGTGTCGAAAACCACGGATGCGAGCGAAATGGCATCTCAACCCGGTTACCCTGCTCGAAACCACGTGCTTCAGGGGTATTTAAGTGGCGCGCAGGGGCTTTTTGGGATTGTTCAAGGGGCTGGGTATCGTGATCTGAGGCGCGAGAGTCTCGACCGAACGTTGGAAATCGGTTTCGATGGTTATGCCATCGGCGGGCTGAGTGTTGGGGAAGAGAAATCCGTTATGTGGGAAATGGTCGAGGAGGTGGCCCCGCGAATCCCGGAAGCCAGTCCTCGGTACCTGATGGGAGTTGGCACTCCGGAAGACTTAGTTGAAGCGGTGGCCCGTGGGGTAGACATGTTTGACTGCGTGCTGCCGACCAGAAATGGTCGCAACGGGCAAGCGTTCACCTCGCGCGGAAAGCTAAACGTCAAGAATTCACAATGGGCCGAAGACACGCGACCTTTAGATGAATCGTGCCAGTGCTCCGTCTGCCGGCGCCATTCACGTGCTTACCTTCGACACCTTCATCAAACGGGCGAGATGCTCGCCGGTATCTTGCTGACCCATCACAATCTGGCCTTCTTCCTTGACACTATGCGACGTGTCAGGCAAGCTATCCGGTCTGGCGATTTCTCAAAATTTCGGCGAGAGTTCATAGAGGGCCTCGACGCGTCTGGGGAATGAGAAACGCACCGGGCCAGGATAGTTAGATGTTGCCAGTCGCAGCCAGATGTTTGCCCTAATCCCAATTCCGAAAGACGTTCAATGACAACCATGCTCATGCTCTTTCAAGGCGGGGGCTCGGCTTTGTTGCAGTTCTTGCCCCTCGTCCTTATCTGCGCGGTCTTTTACATGTTGCTGATACGGCCGCAGCAAAAACGGCAGCGCCAACTGCAGGAGACAATTTCGCAGTTGAAGGCGGGTGACCGGATCGTGACCACTGGCGGAGTGATTGGAACCATCACAACCGTTCGCGATACGAGCTTTCTGATCAGGAGCGCCGATAAGTCTATTCTCGAGATTGCGAGGTCTGCCGTGGCGGGCATTGACGAGGAAGAGAAGAAGTAGGCCCCTCGATTAGTCCAGAGTGTTTTTCCCATGAAAAAGAAGAATCTGCTACAACGAACAATCATTATCGCGGTTGTCACTCTGCTGGGCCTTTATATTGTCATTGGTCCCCGCCGCCGCCCGCGGCTAAGCGATTTCACCTGGTCGGGCATTAAAGCCACCCTGGCCACGAACATTCGTCTCGGTCTAGACCTGAAAGGCGGCTCGCATCTGGTGATGCGGGTGAAGACGGACCAATACCTAAAGAGTTTGACCGAGGGCAACGCGCTCGCAATTCAGAACGCAGCAAAAGAAGCGGGCTTACCACCGAAGGAGGTGAAGGCTGAAACCTCAGGTAACTATCGCATCATTCTTGAGGCGACGGATCCAACGAAGATCAAAGAGATCGCAGAGGCCGTAAAGAAGAAGGTCGATCTTAGCGAATGGTCGGAGTCAGTTAGCGGCAACACCATTAGCTGGAATCTAACGCCCACTGCGCAGCGTAACCTCGCCGAGCAGGCGACAGAACAGGCCCAGCGAATTATTGACAGTCGTTTGAATGCTTTAGGCGTTGCCGAGCCAATTGTGCAGCGACACGGGTCCAATAGCTCTCACCAGATTCTGGTGCAGATGCCAGGTATTCAGGATCCGGAACGGGTCAAGGAGTTGTTGAAGGCGGAATCCAAACTGGATCTAGTCCACGTCGTCAGTCCGCCAAGTCCTGCTCCCATCCAAACGTTTAACACGCAAGCGGAAGCGGTGGCTTCGTTAGGCGGAACCGTGCCGGCAAACCGGCGCGTCCTGCCATATTCCGAGCGCAACGAACCTACAACAGGCGGTCAGACCACTCCTGATGCAGAGAAGCAAAAGAAGTGGGTCGTTGTCGAATGGCCTTCAGTGGTGGACGGGGCTGAGCTTCGCAATGCCGCGGCTATGCAGTCTCGTGCAGGTGCAAACGAGTACCAGATTACGTTTTCCTTCAAGCCGGCGGGTGCCGAAAAGTTCGGTGCCTGGACCGGTGCGAATATCAATCAGTACATGGGCGTGGTGTTGAATGATGAAGTTAAGTCAATCGCCTACATCAAGTCGCAGATTTTCGATCAGGGTGAAATCACCGGACGATTTACCAAACAGTCCGCGGAGGATCTCGCGCTTACTCTAAGATCAGGGGCTTTGCCGGCGCCCATCGAGTATCAGGAAGAACGAACTGTGGGTCCGAGCCTGGGCGCAGATTCGATACGTTCCGGAGTGCGTGCGTCCATCTTCGGGTTGCTTTTCGTTGTTGTATTCATGCTCTTTTACTACAAAGGCTCGGGCGTAAACGCAGTTGTGGCGCTGATCTTGAACATGATCCTCATGCTCGCGGGTTTGATCGTCTTTGGCGCAACGTTAACCTTGCCCGGCATCGCGGGCATGATTCTGACTATTGGTATGGCCGTGGATTCCAATGTGTTGATCTTTGAGAGGATTCGCGAAGAGTTGCTCACCGGCAAGACTATTCCCTCGGCCGTGGATCAGGGATTTGACCGCGCTATTGTGACTATTATTGATACCCACGTAACAACTGTGATTTCCTCGCTTTTCCTGTTTGTATTTGGCACCGGACCGTTACGCGGATTTGCGGTGACGCTAATCCTCGGTCTACTAATTAATCTCTTCTCAGCAGTTTACGTGTCGCGCACGATATTCATGTGGCAACTGAGTCGCAAGCGTCGCGTCGAATCGCTGAGTATCTAATTTGTTGAACGGGTAATCTCAATTGTAGCTGGGCTTTTATGATTCAAGTTTTCACCAACGTAAAATTTGACTGGTTGGGCAGGCGCCGCTTATTCATCGGACTTTCTGTGATGTTGATGCTGGCCGGATTGGGCTCAGCAGTCTTTCGCCAATGGAAGCACCCGAACGGCACCGAGGCTTTCAACCTGGGAGTCGATTTCAAGGGCGGAACTGTGGTTACTACGCGGTTCATGAAACCCACTACCGCCGAGCAGATCCGCGAAGTCTTAAGCCAGCAGGGAGTGAATGACGCGACTATCCAGGGAGTGACGGATAAGCCGGACACTTTTCTGATTAAGTTGCCGCTCGAGGGAACTGGCGAGCAGCGATCGGAAGAAGAAGTGGAGCAAGGCCGCAAGAGGGTCCGAGACGCTCTTAATAGTTTTGGGAAAGAACGCGAAGCATACGAGATTATCGGCACAGATGCAGTGGGCGCCGTTGCCGGAGCTCAACTTAGAAACAAGGCCATTGCGGTGACGCTCGCTGCCCTGGTAGGAATGCTCATCTATATTGCGTTTCGGTTTGAATGGACTTACGGAGCAGCGGCCGTAATCGCGGTGTTTCACGATGTGCTTGTGACGCTGGGATTTTTCTCTATCTTCCAGTGGGAAGTGAGTCTGACTGTAATTGCGGCGCTGTTAACGCTAGTTGGCGCTTCAGTTAACGACACAATCGTAGTATTTGACCGGATCCGAGAAAACCGTCGGCTGCACCGGCGCGAGTCGCTCTACAAGATCACAAACGACTCGATCAATCAGACGCTTTCACGCACGGTAATAACCCAGGGCCTTATCATTCTTTCTGTTTTGGCGATGGTGATTTTCGGTGGTGAGGTGTTGCGGGCGTTTTCACTCGCGCTGCTTATCGGCACGATTGTAGGAACCTATTCCTCGGTCGCTGTAGCCAGCCCAATCATGGTTTGGTGGGAGCAACGGATTGAAGCAGCCAACCGAGTTGCGGCCCTCGGAACAGCAAAGCCGGCGACGTCCTCGCCGCGCAGCAGCGGCGGCCAGATCTCCCGACAGCCAGTCTCGGCTCGCGCGGAAAAGCGCTCGAGTGGGGCCTGAAAACGTGGGTCCTTACCGTTCGCAAATGCCTGGACTCAATCCCCGGACGACCTATATTTAACTTCGATTTTGCGCTTGACTTTGCGGCGTAATGCGGCATAGACTGCCGCCGTTGCTGGCCAATTAAATACTCAAAGTCGACCGCGCGTTCTGAGCGTTATGGTTAGAAGCGCGGCGGTCTGTTGAGGGGGCCGGCGAGTTTTTTCTCGCGCAGCGGCTTTTTTCAATTCTAACTTGAGCTCATTCGTAGAGCTGCTGCTTCCCCTTCTTTGTTACGTACTCAAGCGGTCCCCGCAGTGGTGTTTGAGAGCACATGCTGTTGAAATATTTGCATCCTGATCCATTTGGCACCGGAATAGGGAGGAGAAATACATGTTCGAGAACCTGGTAGAGTCTAGTTCGCACAAGGATGATCTGTCCCGAAAAGGCTCATTCATTCTCGTCACCATGATCATCTACGCCGTGCTTGGCGTCACATTCTTCGTTGCCGGAATCTACTGGTACGACGCGCACCTCGAGAACCAGAATCTTGATCTGATTACGTTAGTCGCGCCCGTTCCAGTTCCGCCGCAGCAGAATCAGCCTGAGCAGAAACAGGAAGCCAAGCCGCAGAAGGTCGAACAGAATGTGGACGTTCGAAGAGAGCTGATTGCCGACGTCTCGCGGACGGAGTTAGTGCCCAAAGAGATTTCGGCTAAGGCGAGCGATGTGCCGCCGGTGAGGCGCGGCGTTATCACGCAGCTCGGAAGTTCAGACTCGAATACCGCGTCACCGGTTGCTGCCGGTCCGGGTTCCGGCTCCGGCGTCGTGACCGCGCCTACCAAGGTAGACATCGCGGAACCACCGCCGGCTCCCGCACCCACGCCACCCAGGGCTCCGATCTCTGGTGGCGTGCTGAATGGGAAAGCTATTAGTTTGCCAAAACCGGCATACCCGCCAATTGCCCGACAAGCGCATGCCTCAGGGACCGTGGTCGTTCAAGTCGTCATTGATGAAAACGGCAATGTGATTTCAGCGCGCGCCGTTTCCGGACACCCGTTGTTGCAGGCAGTGGCGGTGGGAGCTGCGCGTCAGGCGAGGTTCTCGCCGACGAAGCTCTCGGGACAACCGGTGAAGGTAACTGGCGTTATCACTTACAACTTCGTGGCTCAATAACTGCGGGGGCTCAGCGTGGAGTGAGGCCTCTGGGGCCAGCACTGCGGTCGCCTGCTAGCTATCAATTTAGAAAAAACCTTTGGAGGGTTTGCCGTGACTATTCTAACGAGTCTTCTAGGAACAAAGGCTTTTGGCCTCCTCGTTCTCATGTATCAGGCTGCAGGGTCGAGCCCGGCGGCGGATTCTGGCGCCGCAGCCGATCACTTCTCCATCACGCAAATGGTGAAGAGCATGGGCAGCGTAGCCATTGCCGTTGTGATTGTGCTTTTGATCATGTCCGTCTACTCAATCGCGATCATGGTTGAGCGTTATTTGACGTATTCGGCTGCCAAGAAGCAGTCGCGCGAGTTTGCGCCACGCGTCGCTCAAGCGCTCAAGAACGATCGCATTGAAGAAGCGATCAATATCAGCGATAAGCACCGCAAGTCGCACCTCGCGATGGTTGTCAGCAGCGGTTTGCAGGAGTTTCGCGCCCACGAGCAGTCTTCGGATATCTCGGGCGACGAGATTGAAGCTTCCAAACGAGCCTTGCAGCGGGCAATCGCCATTAAGACCGCCGAATTTAAGCGCGGCCTGTCTGGCCTGGCCACCATTGGTTCTACGGCGCCGTTCGTCGGCCTTTTCAGAACGGTCTTTGGAATCATCAACGCATTTCGCGGCATGAAGAACGCTGAAACAGCGGGTATCGGCGCAGTAGCCGGCGGGATCTCGGAAGCCCTGTTTACAACCGCACTCGGACTGCTCGTTGCAGTGCCGGCCGTTTGGCTCTTCAACTACTTTACCGGCAAGGTTGACGGGTTCATAGTCGAGATGGATAACTCGGCTTCTGAATTGGTCGACTACTTCATCAAGAATCGCACGAAGCAATTACGACCCTAACGGCGGACTTGATGTTTCTGCGGTGCGATGCGTGAGGGTGCGGATCGCTGGGCTATTTTTGTCTTGGGCTTTTTGAAAGGGGAACTTGCTATGGGAATGACAGGTGGCGGCGGAGGCAGCTTTCAATCGGAGATCAACGTTACACCGATGGTCGATATTATGTTGGTGTTGTTGATCATCTTCATGGTGGTTACGCCACTACTGCAGCATGGCATAACCGTCGCCCTCCCGCAGAACACACTTAATCCCGATGAGGATCCAAGAATTATTAAGGAATCCTCCATCGTGATCTCCATCCCCGCTAACGGCGAGTACTACCTTGGTAAGCAAAGAATTGCCCAGGACGAGATCAAGACCAAGGTCCAGCCCATGTTGGAGGCTATGAAGACGGAAGAGGACCGCATTGTCTACATCAAAAGCGGGGTCAACGTTTCGTATGGCGACGTCGTTAACGTCATCAACGAAGTCAGAGGGCTCGGAGTGGATAAGATCGGATTGGTGGCTGACAAGAAGAAGGGCGGCGGCGCGGTGGCTGTCGCGCCAGCTACCTGAAACGCATATCTGATCCGGTCTACAGCGATCTTAGAGGAGCAAACTTATGGGAATGGGTAGTGCAAAAGGCGGTTCGAGAGCTGAGCCGTACATCAATGTGACGCCGCTAATTGACGTGCTTTTGGTATTGCTGATCATCTTCATGGTTATCACACCGCTTAAGCCAACCCGGTTCAAGGCAGATATCCCCACGCAGAGAGATCCCAACGAAGATCTCAGCCAACTCAAGCCCAACCCGCTGACACTTGTGGTTTCCGTCTCGAGCGATCTGCAACTAAAACTGAATCAGGACGCGATGGGCTCCGTAAACGACACGTCATACCTATCCCAGAAACTGGTGCAGGTTTTTCAGCAACGCAAGGAGCAACGCGCCTACAAGCCGGGCATGGAAACGCGCACCGACGTGCCCGAGCAGGATCGCATTGAGAAAACTGTGTTCATAAAAGCCCCGCGGGGCCTAAGATATGAAGAAGTCGTAAAGGTGATTGATGCCGTTAAAGGCGCCGGTGCTAATCCCGTTGGTCTGCAGGTAGATGATTTGCCTCAATAAGGCGCAGCAAATAATTAAGGATGGAGCTTCGATTTCTGGCCCGCCCACAGTTGCTGGTCGACAATGGAGCCACGGATAAATGAAACTCTCTCAAGCTAGGATCGCAATCGCCCTGGCAGTTCTTGTTGCCGCAAATTCGGGTTGTGGCGTTATCAATAGAATAAGAGCCAAGAACGAGCTGAATGAGGCCGCGCGAACTTATCGTGAAGGCCGTTTCGTAGAAGCCGAGGAGCATTCGAGAAAGGCCCTCGACCTGGATCCGAAGAATAAGACAGCACCGCTGTTTATTGCCCGCACTATTCACGCACAGTATCGACCGGGTGTTAATACACCTGAAAACCTGGCCAAAGCGCGCGAAGCCATCGAGGCTTATCGCAAGATCCTGGAGAACGACCCCACGAATGATGAGGCTTACAAGGCCATCGCGTTTCTCTACGAAAAGATCAAAGAGGATGCCAAACTTCGAGATTGGATTATTGCCCGCGCAAATGACACCAGGGTAGAGGCAGACAAGCGCGCAGAAGCTTACATCGTGCTCGCCAGCAAAGACTGGAATTGCTCATTCCAGATTACCGACTTACCTTCAAACAAGATCACTACCGCCACTCCCGGCAAGGTTAGCGTTTCCTACAAGAAGCCCAGCAATCAAAAAGACTTTGACACGGCACAGATGTGCGTGAAGCGCGGACTGGAAGAAATCGAGAAAGCTCTGCAGTTTGATCCGAATAGTGAATCAGCCTGGTCCTACAAGACCAATCTCCTGATCGAGGCGGCGAAGCTCGCCGAAATGGAAGGCAAATCCGAGCTTAAGGCGGAACTGGACAAGCAGCGTGAAGCAGCACAAAAGCGGACTAACCAGCTAAGCGAAGCGAACAAGAAGAAACAAGCCGAAGAGGACGCTAAGAAGGCAGCTTCGCCGCCCACAAGCTAGGGTTAACGGAAAAGGCCCTTTTCATTTACGGCGATCCACAACAGGTGATGCTCGATTTCGAGTCGAGCATCACCTCTTTTGTTATAATCAATTGTCCCTCTAGCGGCGTGTAATGGTTAGACGTAGGAATAAATGATTCGCATTGAAGACATTGTCGAGAAGGTTGCCAGCAACCACCCCCAGGCAAATCTGGACTTGCTCAGGCGTGCCTACCTCTTTTCCGCTCGCGAGCACAAGGGGCAGAAAAGAGCTTCGGGTGAGTCGTATCTCGTGCACCCTTTAGAGGTCGCAGACATTCTGGCGGATATGAAGCTTGACGAAGTGTCGGTAGCTACTGGGTTATTGCACGATGTAGTCGAAGACACGCTCGTGGATCTGGATAAGATCCATGACTACTTTGGTGAAGAGATAGCCCATCTCGTCAATGGCCTCACCAAGATAGCTCAGATCAGCAATATCTCACGCGAAGAGCAACAGGCCGAAAACGTCCGCAAGATGTTGTTAGCGATGGTTGACGACGTTCGGGTCGTGTTGGTGAAACTTGCCGATCGCCTTCACAACATGCGCACACTGCAATACCTGAGCCCCGAGAAGCGAAAGCGCATTGCTGAGGAGACGATGGAAATCTTCGCGCCGATCGCGCACAGGCTGGGCATGGGTAAGCTGCGCGGAGAGCTGGAGGATCTCGCCTTTCGCCACCTGCACCCTGACGAATACCGTGAGCTCACGGAGCAGTTGGAAAAGCGTCGTGTTCAGAATGAGTCTTTTCTGAAAGGTGTGACCAGCAGGATTGAAGAGAAGATGCGTGAAGCCGGCGTCCCGTTTGTAAGCGTTGACGGCCGGGTTAAGCGCCTCTATTCGATCTGGAAGAAGCTGCGCCGGCAGAGAATTAGCCTCGACCAGGTTTACGACCTGGTCGCGGCGCGAGTTATTACGCCGAACGAGATCAGGCATTGCTATGCAGCGCTTGGCGTGGTCCACAACAATTGGAAGCCCGTCCCGGGTCGCTTCAAGGACTGGATCGCCACTCCGCGCGACAATCTCTACCAATCGCTGCACACTTCAGTTATTGGCTCAAACAGCCAGTCGTTTGAGGTTCAGATACGAACTGAGGATATGCACAATATCGCTGAAGAAGGCGTGGCCGCCCACTGGAAGTACAAGGAGGGTAAGCGTGGCTCGCACGACGACGACAAGGCGCTTCAGGCGTTGCGTTCGCTTGTCGAATGGACGCAGGAGGTCAATGACTCGCGCGACTTCCTCGATTCTCTTAAGCTGGATCTCTATCCAAAGGATGTCTATGCCTTTACGCCCATGGGAAAGGTCATCCAGTTGCCGCGCGGGGCTACGCCTGTGGATTTTGCTTTTATGATTCACTCTGAGGTGGGCAACACGTGCACCGGCGCGCGCATAAACGGGCGGATGGTACCGTTGCGAACGCAGATCCAGAACGGCGATGTGGTTGAGATCATCACTTCTGCGGCGTCTCACCCTTCGCGAGATTGGCTCAATTTCATCGTCACGAGTCGTGCCAGAAACCGTGTTCGTCACTGGGTGGCCGAGCAGCAACGCGCTGAATCCATAGAAATCGGTCGGAAGCTGTTTGAAAAAGAGGCCGCTCGCTTTCAGCTCTCGGCGAAGAAGCTCCTGGGCGATGGCGATGGTGATATGAAGCGTGTCGCCAGCGACTATGGTTACGGGCGGGTTGACGATCTGTTGGCCGCCATCGGTTATGGCAAGCTGATTCCGCGCAACGTGATTGCCAAATATCTCGGCCCCGAGCAATTCGAGCAGCTCGACAAACAGAAAGAATCACGTCTGCGCAGCGGTGTCCGCGCTGTCAAGAAACTAATTCGGCTGGGCGACGATTCAATCGTGGTTCGCGGCGTAGACGACTTGATGGTCACAAGGGCCCGCTGCTGCAATCCGCTTCATGGAGAGGAGATCATTGGCTACGTTACTCGCGGGAAGGGCGTTGCCGTACACACGAAGCGCTGTAAGAACGTGATGCAGTTGATGGTCAATCGTGAGCGCATTGTCGAAGTGGAATGGGCCGGCAAGCAAGACAAGACGGCTTACGCCGTGAAACTGTTGGCCGTTACAGAAAACCGAACCGGGATGATCGCCGGCATTACCGGGGCGATCTCTGACATGAAGACCGGCATCCGTGATGCCCGGGCTTCGGTGGCTCCAGACGAAAGAGGCCACATTGAGGTTACCGTCGAGGTGTTTGATGTAAAACACCTGGACAAGGTGATTAGCTCAATCAAAGGAGTACCGGGTGTTATAGACGTGGAACGCATGCAGGGAATGGCCTGAGCATTTATCATTTGCCATTTGCCATTTGTCATTTGTCATTGGTGGAGTGAATTGGACTCAGCTCGGGGCCGTAGCCCGACTGTCAAGGAGGGCTCC
>JBOGOU010000640.1:0-2974 GCA_050748205.1 Pyrinomonadaceae bacterium
CTGCGGAGTTTGTTCAACTACCTCATTGCCGAATTTCATTAGTACCTTACCTGACGTTTCTGGCCAGGTGACTGTGGAATTCACGCAGTCAGTTAGTAATTTGACCTTTTACATGATCGGTGTCGACGCGTTTTTTAACCAGTTTGCAATTCTCGATGTCTACCGAGATGGTGCTCTCTATGCCACATACACTATCTATGGGACTGGAACTTCCAGTGTCGGTTTTACGCTCGGCTCGCTCACTAATATCAGCAAAATCGTAGTACGGGGAATCACCGACCCGGCTGGCATCGGGTTCGATGATTTTACGTTTACTGTTCCTGCGGACATCAGGATTACGAATCCCCGAGTCAATGGATCCTTGAACGGGACCACGCAAAACGCGTTGCCCGGAGCAGACATCACCTTAAACGCAAGCCCAACCCCAGGTGGATTCGCTGGCGGCAGTTATTCATGGACAATCACCGGGCCCATACAGAGTCCAAGTTCGACCACTTCATCATCCGTCGTTTTTAAGTCAACCAATGTAGGCGTCATAACAGCGACAGTAAATTACACCAAGAACGGTGTCACCGTTACAGCTTTTGTAACTATCAATGCCGCGCTTCCGACCTTAACCAACTTTACTGCTCAGCAGGGCAGTGATTTAGTCAGTTCACCGGGTCAATGTGTTTCAGACTCATTCTGGTGGTACAAGCTTGGATGCGGCCTCACCGGCGGAATAGGCATAAACTTTACAAGTAGCGTTCGTGCTCCTACTTTTATATCGGATCCCACTCAAAGCGGCATTAAGTATGTACAGGCGGTTAGCACTTTCCGCAAGAAAAACCGAATTGGGTTGAGGTGTCAGACTAAGCGGTCATCGGAGGCCGATATTGGCTCTGGTTGGCAACTGGATACCGAAGATCCCTACGTCTTTCAGGAATATCCGGTTCATCGCTTCTCGGAAGGAAGCGATCTAACCATGTTAACCGTTGACCAGCCAGGAAACGCTTTAACCTTCATCGCCAACACGAACTTTGTCGATGTGCTTTATGTTGACGACCGTTTCGAAATGTACGTTGTTTACTTCACCGGTACCGATCCAAAGATCCCGGTGTTTCAGCGGCCGCTTGGCAAGCTGGCGTGGAACTGGGGCGGTTTGGTGGCGTTAGACTGGAATGGCTCCGATGCCATTCATCGCCTTCGATACTCAAATTCCACCCCCGGACAGCGAGCGGGCACGTCAACTAGCTCAATGGTAACGATGCAGGGAAACGTAAAGGACAACGCGGACGTGCCGTGCCCGGGCGGTCCCGCGCTCACGTTCAACAATATCGATAGTTCCAGGGTTTTTGTGAAAAGTCATTACGTTGACTTTCTCGGACGTAACCCTGCTGGCGATGCGACGCATCCGCCTGATCTGGTTGGTTGGAACTACTGGACAAGTGGTATTTCAGAGTGCATTTTTGATCAAAACTGCATTCATGCCAAAAGAGTCGCTACGGGCTTGGCATTCTTTTATTCAGGCGAATTCATCCAAACTGATCCGGAGATGGCTAATCCCCCGGGAAGTCCAGGCTTCAACGCCCCTGTATACAATCGGAGATTTGTTTACTGGTGTTACAGAAAGTATCTGCAAAGAGATCCTACCGGTGACTCCGGCTGGGATTATTGGACAAACGACTTAAATTCAAATGGCAACTATGGTCATATTATCGACGCATTCCAACTCAGTGGACAGTACCGCGAGCGGCTATTCTTTTAGGCCGAATGGTCTGGAAAACGCGCTTACCGAAGGAGTAGTTATGAAGAACCGAGTGTTCGTCGCCTTCCTATTATTGGGCCTCTGCGCAACACAAGTTGCAGCACAGGGTCAACCTGACCTCGATAGGCTCGACGAGAAGCTGAGCCGTCATATTGAGACTAAAATGCCCGGCTGGAAACATAAGCGAGTCGAACCGTTCATGAACAGCCCAAATGTGCTGGTTGAGGTCTGGTCGCTTCCGAAGAGGGGTGTAATGGTTCAGATCGTACAGTATAAGTCGCATCAAGAGGCGCGGGAAGTACTACGAGGATTCTTACAATATGAAAGCGAAAAGGAGGAATTAAAAGGTCTAGGTGATGAGGCCTATGCGTGGGGGATCAGAAGGGCGAATGTCGTATTCACCAGAGGAAACTTTATTGTGTATGTAGAAGCCGGGGCCGATATCGATGCTGACCCGGAAGCACGAGGGCTAAGCGGACCACAAAGGTTTGACCGTGAGAAAACTGAAGTGAAGCGGCTAAGCACAGAGTTTGCGAAACACATGGTAAGCGCCATAGATCTTCCGTAAAAGATTGGGTGGCGGAGGAAGCCATAGGAGGGCACATGAGGAGATTAATGCTATTAGTCTTCGCGTTAGGGAGTGTTCTCCTCATACAGGCTCGGTCACAGGATTTAGACTTGGATCGGCTTGATGAAAAGCTTAGCCAGCACCTCCAAAGTAAGATGCCGGGTTGGAAGCATGAACGCGGCGAGCCGATTAAGGATAGCGAAAATGTGCTCATTGAGTATTGGTCGTCTGCGAATAGGAAAGTAAAGATCACGCTCATTCCCATGAAGTCTGTGGAAGAAGCCCGAGAGAAGATGAAAGAGTTTCCAGGGAGTACTAAGGAAGCCGTGGAATTATCTGGTTTTGGAGATCAGGCATAGGATATGGAGGCTCAAACGTCTTTTTCAGAAGAGGAAGGTTCGCAGTATTCGTCAGTACTTATGCGGAAGTCGATTCTGACCCCGATGCGAGAACGCTAAGTCCGCAACAACGAGGCGAGCGCGAGAAGTCGGAGATGATTCGACTCAGCAGGGAGTTTGCGAAACACATGGAGAGCGCCATCGACCGCCCGTGAAATTTCCGGTTGCGGTAATGCGGAGGGCAACTATGAAGAAGAGCATTTTTGGATTCTGTATCGCGGTCTTAGTTTGGGCGATTTCGGTTTGCGCTCAGAGCAGAAT
>JBOGOU010000641.1:0-4260 GCA_050748205.1 Pyrinomonadaceae bacterium
CGCCAATACATTGAGCACACTTTGGCCGGGACCTTTGCCGGTCAACAGGGTGGCGCAAGCTGGAGGTTCAACTGGACTGCGCCGCCGACGGATGTTGGAACAATTACGTTCTACGCGGCAGGCAATCACGCCAATAACGACGGCAACACTTCCGGAGATCACATTTATCGTACTTTTGTTGCCTCGGCGCCTTTCTCTTCGACCCCGGATTTTGTTATCAGTGCAAATCCATCGTCGAGAGCTATAACTCCAGGTGGAAACGGACAGTACACGGTTACCGTCACCCCTCTTGCGGGTTTCACGGGAGTTGTAACCCTAAGCGCGAGCGGTGTGCCGACCGGCGCAAGCGCTGGTTTTAATCCGCCCACCGTTAATATCACGGACGCTAGTTCAAAGATCTCGACCCTAACAATAACGACTAGCGGGAGCACTCCACTTGCAGATCACATTATCGGCATTACAGCCGTTTCTGGGATGACCATGCGCTCTACGTCGGTGACTCTGAGTGTTATTAGTCCTTCCAGTGCCGACGTGGCCTTGAGTAAAACGGCATCTCCTAACCCGGGACAAGTGGGCGTCAACATCTCCTATCGGGTGGCAGTCACGAACAACGGACCCGCTACGGCGACAAACGTGAACGTTACCGACACTCTGCCATCTGGTGTCACCTTCGTTTCCGCTACACCACTCCAGGGCTCTTGCAGCGGCACTGCTACCGTAAATTGCAGTCTGGGAAGTCTGACGGCGGGCGCCAACACTGTCGTTACTATCGTGGTTGCGCCTACTGCACAGGCCCAGATCGTCAACACCGCCTCTGTGAGCGCTAACGAGGCCGACTTTGATACAAGCAACAACCTGTCGAGCGCCACGGTTTTGATCCAGGCGGCCGCTACGACGCCCGTTATGTTGGATCCGAGTCTTGGCGTGAAGACTGTTGTCACAGGTCTGGACCAGCCAATAAGCGTGGCGTTTCTGGGAGCGAACGATTTTCTGGTGATCGAGAAGGCCAGCGGTAAGGTTCGGCGGATTGTAAACGGCGTGGTGCAAACCACCGTCCTGGACCTTCCGGTGAACTCGGCGTCTGAAAGAGGTCTACTCGGAATCGCACTGCATCCGCAGTTTACAACCAATGGTTTTGTTTACCTTTTCTGGACTGAAAGCTTGTCAGGAACAGATACACTCAGCATTGACGACATAACTCTGCTTGGCAATCGTGTTGATCGGTACATCTGGAACGGATCGACCCTGACGTTTGATCGCAATCTGATCAGGTTGCGCGCGTTGCAGCAAGATGCGGGTCAGCCCTCACGCGGGAACCACGACGGCGGCGTTTTACGATTTGGACCTGACGGCAAGCTCTACATACTCTTTGGTGACAACGGGCGGCGCGGCTTGCTACAGAACATAACAAGTGGCGGTCCCGTACCGGACGATCAATTTGGCGGGCCCGAGCCCGACGACGAACATCTGACCGGCGTTATCCTGCGCCTGAACGATGACGGCACCACGCCGAGCGATAATCCTTTCTTCAATGCAAATAGCGGGCTGACGGGCGAGGCCGCGGCCAACGTTAAGAAGATTTTTGCCTATGGTGTGCGCAATGGGTTTGGTATGGCCTTCGATCCGGCCAGCGGTTCTCTCTGGAGTCAGGAGAACGGCGACGATGCCTTTGATGAGATGAATCGCGTGGTGCCAGGTTTCAATGGCGGGTGGATACAGATTATGGGTCCGCTCGGGCGTCTTAATGAGTTCAAGTCAATTGAATCCACTTACGGTAACGGCACCCTGCAACAGCTGCGCTGGCCGCCCAGTAATATCGCTGACACGCCGCAGGCGGCTTTGGCGCGTCTCTACATGCTTCCCGGCGCGCAGTATACAGATCCGGAATTCAGTTGGAAGTTTGCAGTCGCCCCATCGACGCTGGGCTTTGTTGTAGGCGGGGGACTAGGCCCACAGTTTCAATCAGACATGTTTGTCGGCGCCTCGCGGGCGACTCTGCTCAATGGCTTCCTCTTCCGCTTTAAGTTCACAAGCGACCGCCAACATTTCTCTTTCAGCGATCCACGACTGGCTGACCTTGTCGCCGACAACACTGATAAGTTTGATCTAGCCGAGAGCGAAAGTTTGGCTCTCGGCCGAGACTTTGGCATCACCACTGACATTCAGACGGGCCCCAACGGCAATGTGTTCATCGTTTCGTTGTCCAATGGCGCGGTCTACGAGGTCTTCTCCAAGTCGGCGCTCTTTGTTGCCAATCTTGACGGCTTTCAGGAGACGCCGCCTCATGCGACGCCGGCGCGAGGCACTGCGACGCTCTTGCTCAATAAGGATCAGACAACGGCGCGTGTCTCGCTGCGTTTCCGCAACCTGAGCGGCCCTCAAACCCTGGCACACATCCATGGACCAGCGCTGCCGGGTCAGAGCGCAGCGCCGATCTTCGATTTGCCGATGGGCAATTTCGATGACTTCCAAATATCCCTCACGCCGTCGCAGGTGAGTGACCTCAAGGCCGGAAAGTGGTACGTCAACGTTCACAGCACGGCGTTCCCTGCGGGTGAGATTCGCGGCCAGCTCGGTGTCGTTGCTGAGTCTTCGATCGTACAGCTGGACGTGGCCGACCAGAACATTCCGGAAAGCTCCCATTTCAAGACTATCAACGTTATTCGCCTGGGCGACTCGTCAACGGCCGTAAACGTGGACTATGCGACGGTCGATGGGACCGCAACAGAGCGCGCTGATTATACGGCCGCGCGTGGAACGCTGCGCTTTGCGGCCGGTCAGACGCAGAAGTCTTTCGACGTCTTGATTACGGACGACGGTTACGTAGAGCCGGCTGAAGGCTTCGTGGTCACGCTTTCGAACCCGACCGGCCCTGTTGCTCTCAATACCCCGTCAAGTCTGGCCCTGGCCATTCTCGACAATGACACCATCGTCACAAATCCTATTGACGACACGCAGGTCTTCGTTCGCCAGCACTACCACGACTTCTTAGATCGCGAGCCAGACACAGGTGGCTACACGTTCTGGACAAATGAGATCGACTTGTGCGGACCGGATATTCAATGCCGTGAGATCAAGCGCATAAACGTCAGCGCTGCTTTCTTCCTTTCTATTGAGTTTCAGGAGACGGGATACCTGGTCTACCGGATGTACAAAGCGGCTTACGGCAACATTTCCGGGACTCCCGTGCCCATTAGGCTGATCGAATTCCTGCCGGACAAGCAGCAGATGGGTCAGGGGTTAGTGGTTGGCCAGGTTGGGTGGGAGCAGGTTCTAGAGGATAAGAAAAATGCCTTTGCCGCCGATTTCGTCGCGCGTTCGCGGTTTACTACGGCTTTTCCGACATCTATGACGCCGGCGCAGTTTGTCGACACGCTCTTCGCGAATGCAGGAGTGACGCCTTCAGGGAGTGAGCAAGCGGCGGCCATTGCTGAGTTTGGCTCAGCTACCACCACCGGCGACGCGGCAGCCCGAGCGCGTGCAGTACGCCGTGTGGCGGAGAATCCCACTCTGGCCCAGCAGGAGTTCAGCCGAGCCTTCGTGCTGATGCAATACTTCGGCTATCTGCGCCGGAATCCAAACGACGCGCCTGACAGCAACTTCAACGGCTATAACTTCTGGCTGAATAAGCTGAACCAGTTCAATGGGAATTTCATCGACGCCGAAATGGTCAAGGCTTTCATCGTCTCCATCGAGTACCGCCAACGCTTCGGGCCGTGAGCTGTGAGATCCCGACGCCCGAAGCGATCCTTGATGGGCTCACTTCTTTTAGGACGGTGTTGTCGGGATCCAACTGAACAGCGACGGGAGCGGAGGTCAGGCGAACGTCCCTAACCGTCTCCTTGCTCTCAGGACGGAGAATGAGTCGCCGTTTTCCTTGCTTGGTTAAGATGTCAATCGCTAAAGGGTTCGGGAAGAAGGACTCCGGCTGAAGTTGTTTGAGGTTTATTTCTATGGCCCTCCTTTCCTTGTTCCAGTGCCAGGAAAATTCATAAAGCGGGTGTCCTGCCCCGTAAACCCAACTGTTGAAGAAAATGCGTAAGTCCCGCCCAGACGCTTTCTCGAGAGCGATACGCAAGTCTTCTGAACTGGCCGTTGAGTTCTTGTGACCACGATAGTAAGCGCGCAGTCCGCGGAAGAAAGACTTGTCGCCCAGGGAAGCCCGCAGCATGTGCAACACCCACGCGCCCTTCTGGTAGTTATTCGCATTCAGGAGCTTCGGCAATTCCTCTGTCTCAAGATCGAAAATTGGAGTACGAG